>JACERO010000073.1 GCA_013911135.1 Candidatus Nitrosopumilus sp.
CAAATTGTTATTAGTTGATAGAGAGTTTTTTACAGCTGGAATAATTTCTGTGATAAAACAAAAACACTTGAAATTTCTAATGCCTGCAAAAAAGACTCCAAGAATTAAAGATGCCATTTTACAATATGTTAATGGAGATAGAAAATCAATTTCAAATTGTATGATACAATCCGCATCAGGGCATGTCGAGTCATTTACTCTAGTCATTTTACCAAACAAGAATGCAAGAAAAAAATCAAATCTTACAGACCAGTACATTACATTTGCAACAAATATTTCACCAAAAGAAATATCACACAACATACAATCCATTCCAACTGATTACAAGCAACGGTGGGGAATAGAGACAGGTTATGCCTGCATAGGAAGATTCAGACCAAAAACTATAGTTCAAACCAATCCATAAGGTTGCTATACTTTTACTATTCATTAATTTTGTACAATGCATGGATTATTACAAATTTGATAATATCTGAAGAATCGGATATACAAAATTACAAACCAATCATATCAATTGAAACTCTCAAATATTTCTTTGTGAAAATGATTGTGTATTATTTTAGAAATAACAAAAATAATTATTTCCTAGAATGTGTAATTTGATGTACTTTCCCATCTACTGATGACAGTATGATAGTCTTATGAGATCTGATTTTAGTGCTATTTGTTTACCTTTAATTTTACGCTTGTTTTCTGTCATATTGTCTCTATATCTTTATATCTTATTACGTTAATATAGTTATCTCTATGTCTCTCTATGAGTTTAAGTTAACATATTTTCTCTAAATCTTTTTATATCTATATCTCTTTTATACATATATGGGAAAAATGAACATTGTCCTAGATGATAAAATTGAAGAACGGTTCAGAGCTGAAGTGTTCAAACGAAAAGGTATGAAGAAAGGTAATATCAGTGAAGCTCTTGAAGATGCAATAGATGTCTGGATAAAAGATAATAAAAAATGAAAACAAAACAGATTAAAAATTTTAGAAGTAATTTGATGTTTTACAATACATTGTTTGTAATTCCTACATGTGTTGTATTGTTGTGTATGATTATTTTTTCGAATTATTATTCCTATGATTTTTCCTCCTATTCAATCAATGTCAAAGAATCCTCAACTAGCACGACTACAACATTATTTATTGTTGTACTCTCTGCATTGTTGTTTGGAATTATAGAAATTTGTGCTATTGCAAGTGCTGGTATGTTAACTTGTCTTGGAAAATATGGGTTTTCAATGTATTCGAGCATGAAAAAATCTTTACAAATATTTCGGCATATTCCTGAACTATGTTTAAGATTAAGAAAAATTCAAAAAACATATGAGAGAAAAAATAAACAATCAGAGAATCAGAATTACAAAATTAGAAAGAGAAATGCATGATGCATCAATACAAAGAGAACATGATATAAAAAAATATGATGATCTAAAAAATGAACGCAATTATTGGAAGAAAAAATATGAAAATAATCAAAACACTAAATCTAACAGTAATTTCTCTGGAGAAGAATATCTAGATGAATCTAAGTAAATGCACTAGGTGTAACAAGACCTCAATGGATGAAGAATACTTTGATCATGATTGTAATCCTGAAATTAAAAATGATAAAACAATGGAAATTGTATATTATAGAATAGACAAAGATTCTCAAAATAGGGATAGGCTTACAGTTCTAACTATGGGTGGAACGCTTTATGATATGCCAATTATTTCTGAAAATAAAGAACAAACCAAAATTCCATATAATCCTGAAAATCAGACATCAACCGAGAATCAACACGAAGAAAACAACCGAAGACGCAACAGAACCTGTTTAATTGATTGATCGTAAGATGATAAAATTTTAGTAAAAATAGACTATCGTCTCTTTCGTCTTTGGCCTGGTTTGTTCTGTCCAGGATATCTACCAAGAGCAAATCGTTTTTTGAAATTACCTTTGTTTGCAACACTAGAGCTATCGCCTACAATTTTTCTTCCTTCTACTTTTGGAGTTTGTCCTCTTACTTTACCTGCTTTGGTAATAGAACCGTGTGTTGCCATGATAATAAATGCAAATTAGTAAATTTATGTATTTGTATGACTACCAGTATTTTGCTTTAATAACTTCAATTACTCGTTCGTGTTCCTTACTCTTTCTACGTGCATATTTCTCCATTGCACTAAGTGGAATACCACCAAGAGATCTTGCTAGTGCATTAAAGAATAATCTTCCAGGACCTTTGGCACCAGTTTTGGTCATAAATTTTTGAATGCCATATTTGAAGTTGTGTTGCCATGTTTTGTATAAAACACCTAGTTGTGCCGGAGTCATCTCATTTCCAATGTTAAAGAAATCAGATTGTTCTAGTAATCCAATTGGAACAAATGTTAGTGCAGTAGCAGTAAACATTGCGTTTGGTTGTTCACGTTCTAATTCGTTGATTAAACGAATAGAGTCCCATGAATCTTCAGGAGTTTCATCATTATCAAGACCCATGATAAGTGTAAATGCTGGAATCCAATAGTTTTCATTCATTGCCTTTACACCTTCTTTTACAACCCAATGCCATTCTTCTGGGCGATAAGGTGCAAGTTTTCTATCTGCATATTTTTCAATTAATCTCAAACTTCCAGTCTCAAATCCAACTTGCACACCAATCAAATTATCTGGACCTGCTTTGATAATTTTAGATAGATTTGGAAGAAGTTTTTCATCAGCTATTGCACCGGCCAATGTTCCATGTGTTGGATTTGTGTGCTCTACACCAGTAGACATGATTGCAGTAAATAATTCTTCAAGTGCTTCTCGGTTTGGCTCCATTCCCTTTGCAGTTCTAGGATCCATCCCATAAACAAAAATATCATCACTATGAATCCATGCAGATTTAGTGCCACCTTTTTTCATGTTCACCTCAATTTCTTTTACAACTTTTTCTGGTGGATAGTATCTCAATGATCTTAATGTAACATCACAGAATTTACAGCCTCGTCCACATCCACGCATTACCTCAACCATTCCATGCATACTTGGTTCAACAATATCAGGAATTTCTTCCATGTCAGGTCTATCCCAGAAATTGACAAATCGTCCATGAATTTTTTTGCCATTTCTTTCAAATTCCTTAATGTTTACTTTAAAGTTACTTCTCTTTCGGAAAGGATCCATGTTTTCAAAGTCACCATTAATCAAATAGTTGAAGAATCTTCCAGCATGTCCATCAATTTCTGGTGCAATCCCACCAAGTTCTCCCTCTAGTATAGCATAGATACCAAATTCTTCAATTTTTTCTGGATCATAGTTATACTGCCATGTTCCAGATGCTCCAGAAATTACTTTAGCTTTACTTCCAGTTTTTACTTTTGCAGCTTTGATTCTATGATGTAATTCAGTATTGTAAAATTCATCATAAGAGATTTGTTTTCTGCCATAAGTAAACGTCATAGTTACTGGACCCATTCCAAGAGGATCCATTTCATATGTTCCAACAACTTCTGTTTCAGGTCCAATGAATTGTTCAATATGATCAGGATGGGCAACAACAACGTCTTGTCTGCTAAATCCATCTCGTAGCAAACCAGCCTCTAATTTTCTTAATCCATATGGTGCATAATTTGCAACACCATTTGTATGAGGAATATAGTTACAAATAAAATCAAATAGAATTTTTGGAGTAACTTGATTTCCAAGAATTTTGTACCAAAAACTACTTTTCTTTCTATGAGGGTCAAGAGCTGGAGCACATCCGAAAAATGTTGCAAGAGATAATCCCCTATATGGAGACATCAGAGTACGATCAGCAGTTAAAACAATCTTTGGAGTTCCCATTACCTTCACGAAATTAATTTTATGATTTAGTTTAAACCTTGCTGGTTAAACTTAGTAGTTTTCTAAAATTCCAGCCTTGTTTCTGTAAAAATATCCAAATTCCTTGTTTGAGGAAAGATGCTCTCCATCAAATATTGTTCCATCCCTGCATACAAGATCCTCGCCAACGCAGCAACTACCACAAATTCCAACTCCACATTTCATCATTCGCTCAAGGCTGGCTTGAACAAATATACCCCTAGAATGTGCTGATTGGACTGTTTTATGCATCATAATCTCAGGACCACAAACATACACAGCATCAAAGCGGGTTTCATTGACAAGTTTTTCTACCAAATCAGTTACAAATCCTTCTTCGCCGTAACTTCCGTCATCAGTGGAAATAATTACTTGATGAGTATTGTTTTCCAAAAGAGTATTTGCCAAATCTTCAAAGAAAACTTCGTCTTTTGATTTAGCACCAATTAGAACAGTAACATCATCTGTAGGTTTTACAAAAGTAAGTAATCTCATCATAGGAACAAGGCCAGTTCCACCACCAACTAACAAAAGTTTTCCTTCTTTGATATCAAAAGAGTTTCCATATGGACCTCGAACTCCAATTTGCCCTCCAACTTTAACATTGAATAAACCAGTAGAAGCAGGTCCATGTTTTCTTACAGTAAATGCAGCCTTTCCAGATTCTTTTGAAATCATTACACTCATGGGTAATTCATTTACTCCAGGAATCCAAACCATTGCAAATTGTCCAGGAAGAACATTTGACATTACTTCATCTGAAAAAACTAAAGTTCTAACAGTTGGAGTTTCATCAATTACTTTTTCAATTGTTACAATTGTTGGATGATTATGATTTCTTTGCAATACCTACCATTTCCTCTATTTTTGAAAAACCATTTCTTTTCATGTAGGAAGTTATTCCGTTATTGATATCACTAAAGACACCAACCCAATTATCACCAATTGCACTACCAATTTGTATTGCAGAGGCTCCTGCCAAGAAAAACTCTACTGCATCTTCCCAAGTAGATATGCCACCACATCCAATTATTGGAATGTCATATTTTGAAGAAATCTCATAAACACATCTTAATGCAATTGGTTTGATTGGAGTACCAGACAATCCACCAAATTTATTGCTTAGAATTGGACGTTTTGTTTCAACATCTATTGCCATTGCTCTAACAGTATTGATTGCAGTGATAGCATCAATACCAGAATCAATTGCTGTGCTTACAGTATTAAGATAGTGAGTTGTGCCCAAACCAACTTTGGCAATTACTGGAACATCAGTTGAATTTTTGACGGTAGTTACAATTTTTTTTACTAGTTCTGGATCATCACCTACTTCTAAACCAACTTTAGCTACATGAGGACATGATAGATTCAATTCATATGCTGTAACTTTGCAGTTTTCAAATTCTTTTATCATCATTTCAAAATCTTTAGGAATAGAACCCACCAAACTTACTATTATTGGAACATCTTGATTAGATTCAATTATTTTAGCAAAATTTGGGGCTCCAGGATTTGATAGACCTACAGCATTAATCCAACCGTCACCTTTTACACTAAAGATAGTTGGATTTGGATAACCTTCCCAAGGTTCCTTGCTAAGAGATTTTGTCACTACAGCTCCTGCTCCAGAGCGATATAGACGATTAAATACATCCAATGAGATTCCCAGTATTCCTGATGCCAACATTACAGGTCTATCTAATTGAATTTGACCTATCGAGGTTGCAAGATGGGGTTCCACTTTGATTAATGAACCTAGTTTCGAATATAACAGTTGATTCATAATTCTGGTACCTTTTTTAAAGGTGATTTAGACTGAACTATTCATGTATTCTGTGATTTTAACAGAATTGGGAATCTCTGTTTTCAATGACGAAAAACTTGAAAAAGCATTTTCTTTCTCAAATCCAGTTAAAGAGTATCTTTCAGTGAAAAACAAAGAAGCAAAACTAAATGAGCTCATAAATTATTTATCTTCAATTCAGAGAGTGGTCACTGTTAGTGATGAATCATTACTTGAGATTTTAAAAAAATATTCCATTGACTGTCAAATCATGGATACCTTAGAGTTAGAAAAGATACAAACAACAAAACCACAAATAATTGTTGATTCGGGTTTTGCATCCAACCTTCAAGACATTTTAGGAAAACTTAGAGAATTTGCTTTAGGATTATCATCATCAATAGTTACCGAAGTATCAGAAAGTCCAGATCTTCACATAATTCAAGCAATTAATTCACTAGATGAAATTGACAAGATAGCAAATGCATTAAGTTCAAGACTAAGAGAATGGTACGGATTACATTTTCCAGAATTAGATAATATTATTGACAGCATCAATGGATATGCACAAATTGTAATGGCTGGAAAACGTGAATCATTAACAAAACAAGTTTTTGAGGATGCAGGTTTTCCAGAAACAAAAGTAGAAATGTTATCTTTAATTTCATCAAAAAGTAGAGGTGGGGATATCTCTGATGTTAATTTGGCAATAGTGCAATCAATTGCAAAACAAATTTTAGATTTTCATGATTTACGTAAAAAACTTGAAGAACATGTAGAATCTGAAATGATATCAATTGCACCAAATCTTTCGGCAATACTTGGTAGTGCAGTCGGTGCAAGAATTTTAGGAAGAGCTGGAAGTCTCAAAAGATTAGCATCACTTCCTGCTAGTACAATACAAGTTTTAGGAGCTGAAAAAGCATTGTTTAGATCATTAAAGACAGGTTCTCAACCACCAAAGCATGGACTGTTATTCCAACATGCAATGGTTCATTCTGCTCCAAGATGGCAAAGAGGAAAAATTGCACGTGCAGTTGCTGCAAAAGCAGTCATTGCTGCAAGAGTGGATGTCTATGGAGAAGGATTAAACGAGACTTTGCTTGAAAAACTCAACATTAGAGTTGATGAAATAGGCAAGAAATATGAAAATCCAACCGAAAAAGATACCAGAAAACCTGAATCATTTAGACGTGATGGTGGGAACTTTAGAGATGATTCCAGAAGACGTGATGATAGAGGTAGAAGAAGAGAAGACAGAGGTTCAAGATATTCTAGAGATGATAGAGGTGGTGGAAGAGAAGACAGAGGTTCAAAAAAGAGAAAGAAGTTTGGAAGAAGGTAATCAATCATTTTTTTGGATTAAATCAGAAGGCGAAAAAAAACTAGCTACTGAAAATTTGGTTCCTGGAAATCAAGTATACAAAGAAAAACTAATTATCAAAAAAGGAGTTGAGTATAGATTATGGGATCCATTTAGAAGTAAATTAGCAGCATCTATAATGAATGAACTTGAGGAATTTCCTTTTGAAAATAAAACCAAAGTTCTTTATCTTGGAGCATCAACTGGAACAACTGTAAGTCATATTTCAGATATTGTGGGTCCAAGTGGAATAGTTTTTAGTGTTGAGCACGCAAGCAGAGTTGCAAGAGATTTTTTAGACAGGGTTGCATCACTTAGAGCAAATATTATTCCAATTCTTCAGGATGCTAGAAGACCTAAAAAATACTTTTCTGTATTTGGAAAAGTTGATGTCGTCTATGTAGATATTGCTCAACCTGATCAAACAAAAATTGCAATAGATAATTGTCATTTGTTTCTAAAAAAAGGAGGATATTTTTTTTTAGTCATTAAAACACGAAGTATAGATGTTACAAAATCTCCAAAAAAGATCATAGAACAAGAAATAGAGAAAATAAAAACAGATTTTGACATTTTACAGTCAATAGATTTACATCCATATGACAAAGATCATGCAATGGTAATTGCAAAATATAGAGACTAATTATTATCTAAGATTTTTAGAATAGGCTTCCAACTTTTACGCACAAAATTGGGCATAGTATGATTTTTTTTGTAATATTTAGTCACAAATTTCACACTTACTGAATCTGAAGGATATCCACTTCCCAAATCATGGTTTTTTCTTAACTTTGTAATTGTTCTGTCTCTTGCTACTTTTGCAAGAATAGAGGCAGTAGAAACTACCACAAATCTACTATCTGCATAATGATATGATTTAATTTTATGATTGTTAGATAGTTTAGAGATTTCTTTTCCAAATCTTCTTGGATTAACATCACATGAATCAACATATGATGTATCAGCATTTAGTTTTGAAACTACTTTTGCCATATATTTTGCCTCTAAATTATTTAGATGATGTTTCTTAACACTTGCATCAATGGATCTTGGGGAAATTTTGACAATATAATAATCATCAACAATTTCAATAATTTTTTTGTAGAGATACTCACGTAATTTTGGGGAAAGTTTTTTTGAATCCTTTACACCTAATGAAGATAATTTTCTTAAATTTTTTTTATCCAAAGAAACACCAGCTATAACTAAAGGTCCCAACATAGAACCACGTCCAGCATCATCAATACCACAAATTTGCACGAATTTTATCTTAAAGCACAAGTATTAAACCGTTAGAGACTTAGAAAAACAGAAAATAATTGGAAATTCCAAATGAATCTTTTCAAGAAATTATAGAGGGTAAAACAAAACTGCTTGTCCCAAAAAAATCAATTACAGAAAAAGTTCCACCAAAAAAACCGGTGTTTTTCAATCCAAAGGCAAAATTGAATAGAGATTTTTCAGTAATTGCATATGCTGCATTTCTAAAAAATTTTCAAGGTCCAAAGATTTTCTTGGAAGGGTTATCAGGAATGGGTGCAAGAGGATTACGAGTTGCAAATGAGTTAAAAGTTGAAAATATAGTAATCAATGATCTAAATCCATCAGCTCTAAAAATTGCTGAATATTCAGCTAAACTGAACAATATAAAAAATATTGAATTTTCTGAAAAAGAGGTTTGTAGGTTTTTGAGTGATCATTCAAAAAAAGGAGAGAGAGGCTCAATTGTAGATATAGACCCGTTCGGGTCTCCTGCAGCATTTTTTGACTGTGGTATTAGAGCAACCATGCATGGTGGAGTTTTATCTACAGCAGCTACAGATCTTCAAGTGCTAAATGGACTCTTTCAAGGAGCATGTAAGAGAAAGTATGGAGGAATTCCAGTTAGAACTGAATATGGAAAAGAAATTGCAATTAGATTAATTCTTGGTTGCCTTAGAATGGTAGCAGCAAGACTAGGAGTTCAAGTGATTCCTTTGTTTGTAGAAAGTGAAATGCACTACTATAGAACATATGTTAAAGTTCTAAACAGACCAGATCAACAAGAAAACATAGGGTATATTCTACACTGTAAAAATTGTGGACATAGAAAAATCACATTAGAGCAAGAACAAGAATGTGAATTATGTAGATTAAAAATCAGTATTGCTGGACCTTTATGGATTGGAAATATTTTCAACAAAGAATTTATTCAAGACATGTTATTAGAAATTCAAAATTTTGAAGTAGACAAGGTTTGTGAAAAAACTCTCCACAAATGTCTTGAAGAATCAGAAATGCCAGGAACATATTTTACATTAGATGAGATTGCATCAAAAATGAAATCATCTCCTCCAAAATTAGAAAAAGCAATATTAAATTTGCAAAAAAATAATTTCATAGCAAGTGTTACATCATTTAGTCCTACAGGATTTAGGACAGACGCAAAAATAAATGAAATAATGAAAATATTTCAGACTATCCAATAAAACCTAGACAAACACAGTATAATTCACTACTTTGTTTTCTACTAGCTTTAGGTTTTGTAAGATTTATTCTGGCAAATTTTTTCTTTACGTAATCTCTGAATTCCATCGAGTGTTCACCATCAAAAATTTTGAAAACAGCATTTCCTTTGTTTGCTAAAACTTTATCCATAATTTTGGTACAATCATAATTCAAAGAGATTTGTTTAGCATGATCAACTGACCAATTCCCACTAACTTTGGGAGAAAGATCACAAATTACAGCATTCACTTTACGCCCAAAATAGGACATTATCTCATCAATCACATGTTCATCTTCAATATTTTCTCTAATTAGATATGCACCAGGAATCTCTTCAACATAATCCAAATCAATTCCCATAACCTTACCTTGATTTCCTGTCAATTTTACAGCCATCTGAGTCCAACCACCAGGAGCACATCCTAAATCAAGAACATTAAATCCTGGACCAATTAGACGATATGATTTGTTTAGATCTTTAAGTTTGAAAGCAGCTCTACTTCGAAAACCTTGTTCATGTGCTAATTTTCGATAGTAATCTTTACGAGCATCTAACAGTTTCATTTGGACTTCGTAGGTTTTTTCAGTTCGGCAATTACCCAATCTTCAATAAATTGACAATTTCTTGGACTAATTTCACCGTCAAGAGAACATTTCTGTTCAACAGGACAAACCAAACAAGGTGCATTTACAATTGATTGAGTGCTAATTGGAGTCTTCTTTAAAATTAATTTGTAAGTCCAACGTTCTTTTTCAAGAAGTTTTGATCGTGTAATTGTTCCCATTCGTTCAAGTTTTAATGCTAGACGAGAACCAACTTGATTTGTAAGTTTAAGTTTTTTCCATAATTCACTTTGAAACATTCCATCTGATTCACGTTCCGCTAAAATATCACAAACTTTGTTGGTAAGTCTTTCCATGTCAACTTTCTCAATCTGAAAGTTTTCAATTTCTTTATCTGAAAGTTGTTCTTCTAATTCTTCTTCAAGAGTTAATTCTTCTATTCTTTTAATTTCTTCTAATTCTTTTTTAGTTAATTTTTTTGGTTTTGCTTCAGCTTTCTTTGCTGGTTTTGCTTCAGCTTTCTTTGCTGGTTTTGCTTCAGCTTTCTTTGCTGGTTTTGCTTCAGCTTTCTTTGCTGGTTTTGCTTCAGCTTTCTTTGCTGGTTTTGCTTCAGCTTTCTTTGCTTGGGATGAATCTAGAGTTTCCTTTTTCTTTTTTAATTTATCAAGTTCTGCTTGAATTTTTTTTGCTTCATCAATTAAAGTATCTTTTTTCTTTGCCATCATATTACCTCATTTTTCAAATTCAATTTCTTATTTATCACACAATTATCCATTCCTATTTAACAGTAAATACCTCACTAATTGAAATATTCATGAGTTTTTTTGAAACCATTTGCGCAACTATCTCATAAGAACCAGGAGTGTCAATTACTTTAGAGAACTCATCCCCTACAGGAAGAACTGTACTTTCTTGCTCAAAGCATTGCTCAAGGAATCCATTTTGAGTAATTACATCATTTTTTCCAGCAGAATAAATTGTAACATAAAGATCTCCACAGTCAAAAGAAGAATCATCGATTTTTACTTGGATTTCTATAGGTTCAGATGTTGAATATTGGTTGGATAAACCAATGATCTCAATTGGAGCAGTATAAGTAGAAAATCCTTCTGAGGAAGACATTGGCCACATGTTTAATTCTCTATTGGGTTTCTGGAGAATATCAACCATCACTGCAGAACCAAAAACTAGAGAAAAGATTACAGGTAATACAAATACAACAAGAACTTTCTTACTTGCCAATTTGTTTTAAAATCTGTAATTCCCTTATATCTATTTAGCAAATTGAGAAAACTTAAGATCAATTTGACGAATGAGTTAAATCGTAGCCAACTAAATATCGCTAGATGCGACTTAGGAAATTCAGAGTTAGAGCATATCGCTGCATTCATGATTCTGGAGAAATTACAGTTGGTGATTTAGCAGCTTTTGTTGGGAGAAATGAAAGCGGGAAAACCACCATTCTTCAAGCATTAACCTTGTTGAATAAGGATGAACAAGTTTCAGAACTAGATCTTTGTGACGAAATGGATGAAGATCTCAAAGATGAGATTAAACTAGCAGAGGGGGAATTTGACCTAAACCAAAATGAAATTAATCTAATAAAAGAAAAATTTCCTAGCTTACCAGACATAAAAAAAATTAAATTATTTAAAACAAATCAAAATCCAAAAGTTCAATACGAATTTGAAGAAATTGAACTTGGGGAGGAGGAGGATAAAGGACTCAATTCATGGGAAAATTTTTCAAAACAGATTTTTGAATTTTTAGACACAATTCCAAATCACATTAGAATACAGGTTGACACAGAGTTCTTTGAAGAATCAGTTCCAAGGAACCAAGAAGCATTTGATAGTGGAATGGCAGAATTTAGTAATCATTTTCATGTCATAGCTATTCAAGAACCCAGAGTAATTGAAGAATGGGAAAAAATTTATGAAAATCCAGAAAACCAATTTTCAAATCTTCTAAGTGGTGAAAGTGAAAAAACAGCCTTGCAGAATTTTATTGCATCTGAATTGCATCCAAGATTTGTTTATTTTTCAGATTACAAAAAAATCTATGGAAATATCAATCTCAACGAATTTCTCAGAGAAGAAAGAGGTGAAAGAAGAGAGTCAATTGAATATGTTGAAGAATTTGATAAAGCAGAGACAGTAAGAAATCTATTCTATTTAGCTGAATTAGACATGAAAGAGTTAGATGAAGTAAAAGAGAGTCCATCAAAATGTATCAAACTTCTTAATTCAGCAGGTAACAGATTGACTAGTAAATTAAATCCAACATGGAAAGGAGATCCTATCCATGTAGACTTGAGATATAATCCAGGAAACATCATCAGTGTTGTAATTTCAGATGTTCATAAAGATGGAACAATTACAAACACAGGGTTGTTAAACAGAAGAGCAGAGGGTTTCAAGTGGACATTTTCTTTTATTGTAAACTTTGCAGCTGAAACACAAAGATCAGAATTAAGAGAAGCAATATTACTTTTAGATGAACCTGCAAGAAATCTACACCCTACACAACAAATGGGGATTTCAGATTTATTAAAAAATTTAGCTGGTTCTAACCAAGTTTTGTATGCAACACATTCACCATTTATGATCTTTGACTATACTCCAGGCAATCTACTTGTTGTAGAGTTAGACAAAAGAAAACATCTTAGCAGGATCTTTTATGATTATTGGAATGCTGATGACAAAACATTAACACCGATTTTGTATGGGTTATCCAGAGGTATAGTTGAATCTATTGTAGATAGAGAGATAGGAACAAACTCTAGACCAATAATTATTGTAGAGACAATGTCTGATGCAATGTATCTAAATGCTTTTGATAAATTCTTACAGGATCCAAATATCTCTATGAATCCTCTTAATGTTATTGCAGCATACAACAAAAATTCAGTTTTACCTTTGGCAATATTTTACAGGAATCATGGGTACAAGACATTTATTTTATTAGACAATACCGAGGAATCCAAGCAAATTTCTGCTCAATTAGTCTCAAATGAATTCTCATCAGTTCAGACTATCTTTTTTGAGAGAGAAGGGAAAAAGCTAGAGTCAATTGAGGATTATATTGTTCTTGAAGATTATTTACACGTGGTAAACCAAACTTATGAAATAAAATTGAGACAGGAGGGATTTTCAATTCTCACACCTCAAGATATTGCTTCTAAAGAAAGTAAAGGAATCTTAGACAAGTTGAGAAAAAAATGGCAAGAACACAGAGAAGATGATTGGGGAGAATTTGACAATGAAGAGATCACCAGATACATATGTGAAAAAATTACACTTGAAGAGACCAGTTTCCTATCAGATAAAACAAAAGACCAATTCAGATCATTGTATAGACTAATTGCTGAAAGAATTAGACAGTACCAAAATGTAGTTACAAAACCAGATCTGAACAAATTTCAAAAGGCAAAGGCTTAAGATTTAAGAAGGTTTCTCATGAAAAATACTGAAGTAAAAAATAGAAGAATAGGAAAAAGTCTTTAGGTTTAAGTGAGAGATGGCTAATCTGAATTATATGAATAAATCCTCGACGAGAGGAATTTTCCTTTCAATTACATTATTATTTTCAATAATACTTATTGCAATCCCATCAAATGCATATGCAGAAGAAGTTAATGTCAAAAGTTTTGCATTTGAAGAGACTACAATCATTGAAATCATAAATGATTCTAATGAAGAAGTTAATACTTTTAGAATTTGGCTTGGAAGTGATTTTAGTTTTGAATCTTTTAAAACAGAAAAAGGATGGGTGGGTGAAAAAACTCCACAAGGAGTAATAATTTTCACATCATCTGAAACAATCAAACCAGGTGAATCGGTAAAGTTTGGTGTTAAAACAGATAAAGCAAAACCTGGAATTAATTGGAAGGCATTAGACAAAGAAGATAAACAAACTAGTACTGGCAAAGTGTCATCTGAGGGATTGCTAGATGTAATTCAAAATACAGAATCTAAACAAGAACAAAGTACAGAAAATACTGATGAAATAGTAGTTTATGACATATCAGAATCAACTTTTAGAATAGTTCCAGAGAAACCAAATGTTGGTTCATCATTCAGAGTTACAGGAGACAAATTTGCTGCATCTCAAGAATTTGATTTTTACATTGATTCAAAAAAAATAGGTAGTTTTGATACAGATGAAAATGGTCACTTTATAACTACAATGAAAATTCCTGAAGAACAAAAAGCTGACAGGATAGATTTAAAAATAAAAGACAAAGATGGAGGAGAGAAAAAGATCAGTCTCAGAGTAGAAGAGGTTGAAAACAGAATTCCAGAAACAGAAAATATCAAACTCACAATTCAAGGAATTCCAAATGTTATACATAGAGGTGACTTTTTAGAGATTTTTGGAACTGGGGATCCTGGTAGTGTAATTACAGCAGAAATTACTACTTCAGAAGGAGAAATAATCAATTCAAGAACAGCAGAAATAGACAGTAAGGGAAATTGGAAATTAGATGAGCCAATTATTGTAGCATTAGATACTTCGTTTGGGGAATACAGTGCAACTATTACAGATGGAAGAGAAGAGATTGTAAAGAATTGGACTGTAGAATCAGATAAAGTAATAATCATAATTCCAATTAGTTTAAAGTTTGAACCAGGTGAAGTCATGAAATTTAATGGAACTGCCTTACCAAACAAATCAATTGAAATGATATTAGAAGACCCTATTGGGAAAGAGATTTTTTCAGATATTATTCAAGTTGATGATTCAGGTTTTGTAGATTTTGAATTCCAAACAGACCAAAATACAGCAAAGGGAACATACACACTAATTGCAACACAAGAAAAAGAAAAAGAGTTTATTTTTGCAGGACTTGGGCAATTACCTTCAATTCCAGTTCACTTAGAATTTGATGCATTAAACTACAAAGCAGGAGATACTGCCATAATTTCACTCGTAGGGAAGGGATCAGATGTCATTAATTTACTAATTCTTGATCCTTCTGAAAAACCAAAAGGAGATACAGTATCTATAACTCTAAAACCAGATGGTAGAGGAGAATATTTTCTTAATTTAGATGAATATGCAACTGGAATATACACCGCTGTAGTTAGTAAGGGAAGTACTCAAACTCAGGATGTTTTTACAGTTGGTGTACAAAGTATTTGTGGTGTAATGAACATTAACACTACCAAGAAAAGTTATGTACCTGGAGAACCTATTTTAATTCTAGGTGAAACACAGGAAAAATGCATAGCAAAATTTACATTAACAGATCCAGATGAAAATATAGTAAAAACAAAAGAGACAATCATAATACTCACAGCTACAGATAAAAAAAGTGGAATCACAACAGGTAAAATTTCAGAAGAATCATTTAGAATACCATCAGATGCAAAATCTGGAATTTGGATAATCAAGGCAACAAGTGGAGCAAACTTTGCCGAAAAAGAAATTGAAGTTTTAGCAACATTACAGGAAGGAATGCAAATAATAGTTGAGGAAGTAGATGATCCAAGTACATCGCATCTTGGAAAAACAATTTCAATCAGAGTTATTGATGCCCAACAATCTGTGCTAATTAATATAATAGCAGAAAACGGTGAAATCATACAGACTTTGTCATTTGTAGCATCAGCGCAAGGAGAGATTAATCAGCCATGGATAATTCCTCCACAAACAGAACCTGGAATTTATACAGTTAATGTAACAGACGCATTTGATTCTGCAGAAACCATTTTTGAAGTGGAATAATAATTTCAAACAATTTTATTTTACTAAATTACCTCAATTTCTATGAATCTTAGAGAAAAAATTGCTGAATATCCTAATTTTCCTAAAAAAGGAATTTTGTTTAGAGACTTTAGTCCAATTTTGAAAGATCCATCAGCTTTGTCTTTAATTGCTGATGAATTTTCAAAACATTTTCATCCAAAAGATATAGATTTGTTTGCTGGAATTGAGTCAAGAGGATTCATTTTAGCGTGTCTTTTAGCCTCAAGATACAACAAAGGTATGATAATGATTAGAAAAGCAGGAAAATTGCCTGGAAAAACTGCAAAAATATCATACACAATTGAATATGGTAAAGACACAATAGAGATTCAGAAAGACATTATCAAAGAAGGTCAAAGAATACTCATTTGTGATGATTTACTTGCAACTGGAGGTACAGCAAAAGCATCTGCAAAGTTAATTGAAAAAATAGGAGGGAAAATTTCAGGGTTTGCGTTCATCATAGAGCTAACTGAACTAAATGGAATTAAAGGAATCAGCAAGTATGATTGTAAATCATTGGTGAAGTATTAATGGAGAAAGATGTTGAAATCGGAATTTTTGGAGGAACAGGAATTTATGATTCAGGTTTACTTGAGAATGCGCAAGAAGTAGATATAGAGACACCTTTTGGTAAACCTTCAGATACAATAACAATTGGAATTTTTAATGGAAGAAAGATTGCTTTTCTTCCAAGACATGGAAAAAAACATACTATTCCACCACATATGATTAATTTCAAAGCAAACATTTGGGCATTCAAAGAATTAGGAGTTACAAGAATCATAGCACCTTCAGCAGTTGGAAGTCTAAAAGAAGAATTAGAACCTGGACACTTTGCATTACCATCACAATTTCTAGATTTTACAAAATCAAGAGATGGGTCATTTTCAGAAGAAGGAAAAGTTATCCATATTTCAGTAGCTGATCCTTTTTGTCCGGAATTACAATCATCAATTCTTCAAATAACAGACAAACAAGATTTGAAGATGCATAAAGATTGTACCTATGTCTGCATTGAAGGTCCACGATTTTCAACTAAAGCAGAATCAAAATTCTACAGATCAACTGGAGCAGATATCATCGGAATGACGCTTGTTCCAGAATGTCAACTAGCAAGAGAAGCACAGATGTGTTATGCATCAATATCAACAGTTACAGATTATAATGTTTGGGCTGAAAAACCTGTAACTGCTAAACAAGTTTTAGAGACACTTTCAAAAAATATAGAAAAAACAAAAAAAGTATTAACAGAATTGATTGATAAGATTCCTAAAACAAGAAGTTGTTCCTGTGCTAAGGCATTAGCAGAAGCAGAATTTTAGTCATCTACAAATGATTCTTTTGTGAGTCCTTCTGGAAGGGTCAAATCTCCTTGAAGTAAGTTCTTTTGAAGTAAGATGATAACGTCCTCAACATCATATCCTAATTTTTCCAATTCTTTCTCAGTAGTTTTAGAAAGCTTTGCACCTACATTTTGTCCACCTATTCGACCAAATGCAATTGCAGTAAAACGAAATTCATTATCATCTAAAGTGAATTTACCAGTAATCTTTGCAGCCATTTGGCTTCCATGAATATTATTAATGTGAACTGTAAGATCCATTTTAAAAACTAAATTTCAACAGCCTTGTTAATATTGTCATCAATTAAAAAACTCCAATGTTTATCGTCTTCAACTTTAAAATCCTTAACCTTGAGTGGAATTATTTGCTCATCTAAGCATTCATGTTTGATTTCACTGTTTTCTTTTAGTTTAACTAATTTCCATTTGTATTTTCCTTGTTGCAATTTACATACTGTAACTGCCCACTTTGCATCAGAATCAATTTTTGGCATTCCCACTAGATCAGATATCTCTTCAATGCCAAGTTGTTTTTCTTCACAGAATCGTTTCTTGCAAGCACCACATCTCCAAACATCAACTGAACCGATTGTTTTCTCGTCTATGTTGATGTTTATTACTCCATAGTAAACAGGTTGATGTTTACAAGTTTCAGTATCAATACTCAATTATGTTCACCCATAATCAGTATTATTTAGTTCTTGCATCATCATATGGTTTTTCTAAAATTACTCCTAGATTATCAACAATTTTATTTCGTTTAAATTCAATATTTTCTCGCTCACACATTTTTCTATACATGTTAACTGCTGTAAATCTAGGATGCATTGCCTCAAACTCAGTTTCAGAAAAATCTATGAAAGCACCAAGAGTCATTAGTTCTTTAGCTGTCTTTTGAGCAACATCAGAAGAAATTTTTAATTTTTCTGCAATTTTTGTTGAAGACATTTTTCCATAACAAGTAACTAACAAATACACTTTAGCCTGAATAGGCTCTAATCGAATTTCAAAAACTAGATCAGTTTCAATTCTAGAATCCATCATTTTTGAAGTGAATTACAATGAAATAAAAATGATCTATACAACTATTGTTTGACCAAAAATTTTTTAGAAATTTTCAAGGATATTATCATGGCAACAAAATAAACCATTGCGCCTAAAATGAATGCGTAAATCAAATCATCAAGTAAAATCCAGGTAAGGACAAATGCAATAATTGACGGAATTGTAATAATTGTAGCAATGAGGGTTCCTCTTAATACAATTTCTCGCATTGTGAGTTTGGTAGATTTTTCATCATCAGACAATAGCTAAATTTTGAAAAATGGTAATAAAAACCAAAGATACTTTATATTTGGTAAACTCAGATTTTTACTGTTTGGCAAGTTATAAGAAAACATATTCAAATGAACAGTCATTAAATTTTGTAATACCAATTATTATAATTCTATTTTTTGGAATAATCTATATCATGACACAAAGGGCAGATTCAGGCTTTGTGAGTTTTATTTTAATTGGGGCAGCTGGACTAACAATAGTTTTCTGGGTTAAAGTTCTAAAGAAAATGACAAAGGACCAAAAGCCACTATACTCCAAAGTAAGAGAACAGGAAACAAAGAACTGGGTTTATGATCTGATTAAAAGCGAAGGAGAATTTGTGTTTGTAGCTGAAGTATCGGGACCTGAAGATAAAATTGCAGTTAGACTAGTAGATGGGATTTTGTACATACGTGGAACTGGAGGATTTTCAAAAGAAGTTCCAATAGAAGGAGCATCTAACATGCAGATATTTGATTTCAAATACAGAAATGGTGTCTTGACACTTAGAATAAAATAACTAAAGACTTTTTGCTAATTCTAATTTTTGTGGAAGATATTTGTCAGTAATATTAGTAAGACCATATTTTGAGAAAGCCTCCAATTCTGCTTTTCTTTTAAGTTTCAAAAACACATCTAGCTCTTTTTTCCAAATTCCTTCTTGATATCTTGGATCTTTTTGAAGATCATAACATCTCTTAATGTCAAATTCAGTCATAGGAATAGTTGGTAGTTTGTATTTTTCAATATCTGTAGCCCAAACTCCAACCCATTTTGCATCAGGAACTGTAAGTTCTCTTAGATGAGCAGCATTTGCAGAACCAGATTTGATAACCATTGCAATATGTTCTCCGTACACATCACCATCAGTAAGAATAATGACTGGCAATCCCATTTCATCATGAAGTCTTTTCAATAGTGTTCTAGTTGAACGAGGAGCTTGTCCACCTGTATTGATAATTATAGATTTGAATTTTTTATCAATTTGTTCTTCAACAAATCTTGTAAAAAGACCACCTTTTTCAACTGCAATTACAATTTCAGCACTAGTACCAACCAAGTCACAAGTGGTAAGACTTGGACCAATAGAGTATCCATCAGGATGGTTGGATAGATTCATTGTTTTTCCTTCATAACCAGGAATTGTATACTCTATATCCAAATCACCAAAAATTGAGCTTCGCTCTTCAGGAAATATGTGAAAATCTTCTCGAGGTTTAGATGTAACAGCTTCTAAATCCACAATGATATTATCTGATTCTGATTGATCTTCAAATTCAACAGCAAATGCTTGAGAGGAATAATAAACATCTCTTAGAGTGGATGATTTTTTTTCTTGAGTTAATCTATTTGCAAAGAATGCAAGCCACATTAATTGTGTAAAAGATCTCAACTGAGCAGAATTTTTTGCACTCCTCAAAGCAGAATTATTTCCTAGAATGTATTGTCTAAGTTTTTTATCATAAACTATGTTACTTACAGATCTACTAGGTATAGAGAATTTTGGAAATTGTCCATTATCTAAGTCATCATATATTTTTGCACCGTGACTTTTAAGCATCTCAAGAATATTTTTTTGTTTTTCTTTGGATTTCTTGTTTAATTCTTTTGATTTACTTGTTTTCAATTGGTTTTTCCTCCTCTACTATTTTTTTAGGTTCAATTGGATTTACTTCTTCTAATATTTTTTTATAATCAGGTTCTTTTTTCTTGCCAGCAAGTTCTGTACAAAACTCTGCAATCATTGGAATATATTTTGCATAAAGATTAGATCTCTTTTTTGCCATTTCAGCTTGGCCTCTTTTTGACATATATGCTGCCAATTTTCTTGATAATAATTGCAAGGCCAATCTTAGCTCTCGTTCAATTTCTGGTCTGTCAGCAACATTTTCTTTTCCTGCCGTTTTATACGGAATTCTAGTAGAACAAATATGAGACACAATGACAAACGGAGGTTCACCTTTTACTTTGTATCTACCCCAATCAGCATCATTTACAACTTTAAGAACTACATCACTTCCTTCATCATAAAGCAATGGAATTCTATTGGCAAATCTGTAAACATGTGGTCCACCAGATTTAATTTCACCACCATAAGCAATACCCATCTCAATTATGAAAGGAAATCCAGAATATGCAGATGCTGGACGTTGAACTACAGCAGTAAAATCAGGATTAAAGAATTTCTTGATTCCTTTTTCTAGAGGTTCTGCCCCTAGTGGTGCAAGACAATTTGAATCTGGAGCCATAAAATCTTCAAATGTTTGCAGTGAGTTACTGAGCTTGACCAATTCTTGGTTTGTCATTGTACCCATTCGTTTTTCAGGCTTGAATTTTGCAAATTTTGCAAATTTAACTGCAGTTGTAGGACCTACACGTTGGAATCTTTTAGTCAAAAATGTAGTGAGGGGTTCACCTTGAACTGTATGAGTTAAAAGATTGTAATACTGACTTTCAGAATCCATATCAACTGATTTTGATTGGGAATCACCAAAATCCCAATAGAATAGTTTTTTGTTAGGTACATCAATATCTTCAATTCTAATTTTGTTTAATTTTTCAAAATCCATTTTTAGAAATGACATCAAAGCAATTACTACTCGAGTTTGACATGGAAGAGATTTCCCTTTTTTCCTTGCTTTTTCCATAATTGCAGTAAAACTAAGATTTTTCTTTGATAATCCTAAATCTTTTCTCACTTTTTCAATCATAGTATCATCAATGTTTGGTATTTCAAATAGTGATTCAACTATCATTCTTCTAATTCTTTCAACATCAATACCATGTGGATGAGGTCTAATTATTGTTGGAGGTGAAGGTATGTTTTTTACAAATCTTGGATGATGAAATTTTTGTCCTTTAGGATCATCAAAAGTTATTGTTGCATAAGGAGTAATCAAAGAAGTTTCATAGACATAATCTCGAATTTTGGTACCAGCTTTAGAGTAATCACCTTCTAAACAAATGCTTACAGAGAGTCCTGATTTTGAAATTTCTTTTGTTTTATGCTTTACAATAATAGGTTTATTTTTTTGAATGTCCAATAATAGTTCAAACTCATCCTGTATTTTTCCATCTCTAGAACTTTTTACTATAACTGGTTTGTTAGTTGTAATTTGACCATACAGAATTGCCATAGTTGCACCAAGTCCAAACATACCTCTAGCTTGTTTGAGTCCAAATTTGGAACCATAAAGTATAGTTCCAAATGCAAGAGGAACATATTTTGAATCTACACCAGGACCATTATCCTTAACAGTCAAAATATAGGGTTTAGGATCAGGTTTTTCAGGATCAACGGCTTTTATTGTTAAATGAACATCTGGAAGAATCCCTTTTTGATCACATGCATCTAATGAATTTTCAACAAATTCTCTAACTGCAGTGTAAAGAGAGCGTGTAGGATTACTAAAACCAGCTAAATCACGATTGCTGTAAAAGAACTCACTAGGAGATATTTGATTAAATTTTTCCTTAATAGAAGACATCTCAATCTTCCCACAATTTCATTTTTTCTTGTTTTGCTTGTCTATTTGCAGCTTCTAATTTACCATATACTGAACCATGCAAACTTCCACTTGAAATAGCAGATATTGCATCAACAGCTATTCGTAATTTACTTGAATCTCCAATAATTGAAACAATTCTTCCATAAACTGAGATATGAGTACCACTAAGATTTTCCATATTTCTCCTTGCTCTACCACCTTCTCCAATAATTCTCCCTTTTATCCTTTCAATATTTGCACTAGACTTTCCTGCAAACTCTCTAAGATCTATTACATGCAATGCATTTTCACCCTTTAACAAAGTCAAAGCATTTTCAGGTGAAAAACCTCGACCAATTGCTGTAACAATTTCTTGTGCTTTGAATGGTTGAATACTTTCAACATCTCCTTGAGATTTTATCAAAACTTCTCCTGTATCACCATCAATATCCAATGAGACATGACATAATTTTTCAATTTTTGATTTTACATTACCTAATTTTCCAATCAAAACAGCTATTCTATCATTTGGAATACGAATTAATTTTTCAAAACTCATTTTACAATGTCCTCAAATAAGCTATTTTGATCTTCAACAGAAATTCCTCTTTTATTGAAGAATCTATTTATGTTATAAATATCTCTTTTAAGAAATTCCAGAGCATTAGGATGTCTAAGATCGACTGCAGAACCTAAATCAAAAACTACCAAACCATTTTCTGTTTTGAAAATATTGTATTCCGAATAATCACTATGAACCAGTTTTGCTTTATGATAGAGATCTTTGATAATTGAGATTGCTTGTTTATAGTCATCTTCATCTACCTCTGAATATAACAAAGACTTTTCAGGAACACCGTTTTGTCCCACAAAATCCATTGCAAGCACATTATTTGTAACATATAGTGGCTGAGGAACAGGAATTCCAGCATCATAACACTGAGATAAATTACGAAATTCCTTTCTTGCCCATAAATACACTAGATTCTTTGTACCTTTTTTTAAACGTGAGAATCTAGGATCACCAAGAATGTAGGGTTCACGTTTTTTAAAATTTGAAGTACTCACTAAATAAATTTTCAAAGCAACACTAACATCATGTTCATCAACACCCCAAAAAACAACTGATTCTTTTCCAGCACTTATAGATCCATTAACATATGCAATAATGTGATCTTTGATCATTTTGTAGAGAGTCATGACAGTAGGTTTGTCTAAAACTTCATTGACAACTTTTCCTTTTTTAAAACCATCTTCCAAATGTTTTCGTTTAGATTTTGATGCTAATTTATTATCTATTTTAGATTCTAATTTTCTACTAATATCATCATCAATATCATCAGACATTACAGAATTTTACTCCTACTAGATAAAATGGATTTCTTTTATGATCAAAAATGAAATCATAATGCACTCTATATTTTAAAAACAATTAGAAAAGGAACATCAGATATTGTTTTAATACCATTTTCAGAACCAATTCCAAGTTCTATGGATAGAGAAATTACTTTTTTTCCGACCATGTTAATAATTGAAGAATTTTTTAATAATGATTTTGCTTCTTCTGTATCAACTAATTTTTCTCCATAATAGCTTTCACTGATTTTCATATTTAATTCATCTTGAGAAATTTGTTTCCCCAATAGTTCAACATCACAAATATTGAGCATTGTATTTTTTTGATAATTAGAAACTTTTACTGAGAATTGCATTATGCATATTTACCTTTTAGAGCAGATTTTGCACCACAAGCTTCACAAAGTAAAAATGAGATACGGTTTTCTTTTGTGATTTTTGTATCAGGACTTTTGCATGTGCGACATTCAAGATAATTTTTCACATAGATTTGGAATAATCTAGTGAAATCATCAGGGGCTCGTCTTCCTACAAACATTGCTTTATCTCCTAATCTTTCAGCAGGAACTGCAAACTCTTTTGAGAGATATTGAAGAACTTTATCTGGATCTCTTCGTAGAATTTTTGGGAATTCTGAAAAATTACGTAAAAAAGTCTTTTGGCCTTCCCACATTACATCCACAACAGGAAGCTCGAATCGGGTTGAAGATTCTTTTTTGGAATTACCTAGTTTATTCTGAATACGTTTGAGTTGACTTTCATATTCTGCTTTAGTCACGAAAAATAATTCATGTTAGACCCTATATGGGTTTTGAAAAAGAGAAATCGTGTGGATTTTTTATAGATTATTCCATTTTTCCTATACGGAAAACTTTAGTTCCACATGTAGGACATGTACCTTTTACGGCAGGACGTCCATTCTTTAGTTTAGTTTCCTCGGGATCTTTAATGTCCCTTTTTTCTCTGCATTTTACGCAATATGCTGTAACCATTCTAAAATTTGTCAAACTTGGTGGTATTTAGGAAGAGGCTGTGAAAATTATTTAACTATAGACTAGATACGCGTAAATTTTTTTAGGTGTAAAAAAACAATAATTATCAAAAATTTTAATGAATGTAAGTGTTTTTTGAAAAATTATGGTCAGAGTTATACAATAAGAGTTTTTTTTCTAATATTTATTTAACAAGTGATGATTTTTTAAAAGATTATCAGTTATAAACTCCCTAATTGTAAAGTCACAAAATGGCATCAAAAAAGGGAATTGTAATCACGATCACAATATTAGCTATAATCACAGGTGTAAGTTTTCTGTCATGGATAGTTCCACAAGACAATGAAGCAACATTTGTGATATCAGATTATGGTAACTATCTTGATGGAGTAATAAAGATCCATGAGGTTTTACAAGAATCAATCAATATTGAATATCAAAATCTACTAAATGGTGAAATTTCTCCAGAAGACTATATCGAAGTAACAGAAGTAACATCGTCTCAAACAACTACTCAAATAAGTGAATTTGTGACATCAAAACCACCTGAAGAATGGGTAGATAGTTACATTAGTTATATGGATGCAATGAAAAAATTCAATTCTCATATTGTAGAAACCAAAGTTTTAGCCAATATGATCGAAAAAGGAAGCACAGAAACAGAGATGGGTGAAACCTTACAAAAAATAGAATCATTAAAAGTAGAATATTTGGAATGTGTCAAAATGTCTGATGAGTCAAGACCTGACTAGCCTCAAAACCGAATTTTACTAATAATACTTGTTGGAAATCGTTAAAAAGCAATTTTGTAATAAATATTAGAATGTCTCAACAGTCAGATAAGGTGGAAAATGATGTCAATGCTTCCACTGCTAACAAATTACTTGTAATTTGTATTGATAGAGATAATGATGTAGGAGAAAAAGCAGGAATTGTTACACCAGTAGTGGGTAGAGATGCATGTATTGAGGCAGCGCAAAGATTAGCTTTAGAAGACCCTGAGGATGCAGATTCAAATTCAATTTTTGCTGCAATTAAAACATATGAAGATTTAATCAGCAAAGGATACAAAGTTGAAGTAATAACTGTTGCAGGAGTTAAGAACAGAGGAGTTCAGGCTGATGAAAAAATTCTTGCTGAGACAAGAAAGGTTTTAGAAAAGTTTTCTGCCAATGGCGCAGTTATTGTTTCTGATGGTGAAGATGATGAAAGTGTTATTCCAGTAATTCAAAATGTTCTACCAGTAGTCTCTGTACAACGTGTTGTAATGAAGGTAAGTAGAAGTGTAGAGTACTCGTATGCAGTTTTTGGAAAATATCTAAGAATGATTGCTTATGATTCAAGATATTCAAAGTTCTTTTTAGGAGTTCCAGGAATTCTTTTGTTAATTGGAGGAATTGCAAGTGTGTTTGATTTTACTACAGAAATATTTGCTGTTCTTGTAAGTATTTTGGGTGGAGCATTCTTGATTAGAGCATTTGATATTGATAGAGCATGGTCAAATTGGTCAAAACCAACTCCGATGGGTTTTATCAGAATTTTTACAACGGTTGCAGGAATATTATTAATTCTTTCTTCAGTACCAGCTGGGATAAGTACAGTTGATTCTGAGTTAATTAAAGATGATCCAGAATTAATTACAGTAATTACAGATAAAGTAATAATTGGTCAATTTGTTGCAGGTGCATTACCAATCTTATGGATTGGGATGGGTGCAATAGTAGCTGGAATATTACTTAGTAATTGGATTGGTGGAGTTCCAAGACAAATAAGCGATATTCTAAGAATTATTGTTTTAGCATCACTTTATCCTACTATAGCACAATTTACCAACATAATGATTTATGATGAAAGTTCATTTACATTAATTCCACCTCTGTTAGGAGGACTAGCTGCAACTTTGATTTCAGCTACGATTCTCTTTAAGAAATACAGAAAACACAAAGATCAAGAGATGGTTTCAGACTAAATTTAGTCCTAAATCACCATAAAAATGAATTTTAGAAAAACACTGATATCTTCAATTATGTATTAATCATCAAAAGGTAATATGACATGAGTAAAATATTAGAAGTGATTTTTCAGTTAACAGGAATATATAAGATCTATGGAAAGAGATTAGAAAATGAAGTTAAAAATGGAGACATTCCAAATCATGTTGCTCTAATTTTAGATGGAAATAGAAGATGGGCTAAAATGCACCTAGCCCTACCAAAAACAGGTCATTGGAAAGGAGCTGATGCAGTAGAAAACCTTCTTGATTGGTGTGAAGAATTTGATATCAAAATTGTTACATTATACGCACTTTCAGCAGAGAATTTGAATAGAAATGATGATGAATTAGAACACATCTATGAATTAATTCGTATGAGATTGGAGAAATTATACAATGATCCTAGAATCCACAGATGTAAAATGAGAGTCAAAGGTATTGGAAGAATTGAATTATTACCAGATTCTATCAAAGACGTTTTAAAACGATTAGATGATGCTACAAAAAATTATGATAATCATTTTCTAAATATTGCATTAGCATATGGTGGACAGTATGAATTAGTAGATGCAGTTAAGAAAATAGGAGAAAAAATCAAAGAGGGTTCTTTAAAGATAGATGACATTAACAAAAAAGAAATTGAATCAAATCTTTACACATCACACTTACCACAATCATCTCCAGATATGGTTTTACGAACATCAGGAGAAAAAAGATTAAGCGGATTTCTGATGTGGCAAAGTGCCTACAGTGAATTAGTCTTTATGGATATTTTTTGGCCAGAGTTTAGAAAAATTGATTTGATGAGAGCAATTAGAACTTTTCAAGAAAGGAAAAGAAGGTTAGGAAAATGATAGAAGAAACATCTGCTGGAATTGTATTATTTAGAAAAGAAGGATCAAAAATTTTGTTTTTATTATTACACTATCCTTCTGGACATTGGGATTTTGTAAAAGGAAAAATGGAGAAAGGAGAATCAACTCATGAAACCGCAATTAGAGAAGCTAAAGAAGAAACTGGAATTACAGATATTACATTTTTAGAAAATTTTGAAGAATGGATTAAGTATGAGTTTCAATATCAGGGAGAATTAATTCGCAAGAAAGTAGTATTTTTCTTGGCTGAAACAAAAACTAAAGAAGTTATGATTTCACATGAACATCTAGATTATACTTGGATGGATTATAATACATCCATGGAAAAAACTACATTTGATAATGCAAAAACGGTGTTAACAAGAGCACAAGTGCTACTTACCAAGACTCTGTAGCTGTAATGTCTCTGCCATACTTGCAGGATTTTTAGCATTAAGGATAGTTCTGCCAACAATCAGGTAATTAGTTCCAGCAGATACTACTTCATTTGCATTTCCACCCTGAGTGCCAACACCTGGAGAAAATATACTCAAGTTTTTTCCTGCTTTTTTAGCGCAATATTGAATGATTTTTGGAAAAGTTGCACCTACCACAATACCATCAACTTTGGCAGTTAGAGCCCAATTCAAAAATAATTGATATAGTTGCTGCTTTTTCCCCATTTTTACTTCCATATCATAAGACAATTTAGCTTCTGGTGCACTCATATGACACAAAGTAATGACACCTTTGTCATGTTTATGAGCAGATTTCACAAGATTTTTCAGACTATCAAGACCCATTATTGGATTTGCAATAACTGCATCAAATCCTAAATTCCAAAGATTCTCAGTTGTTATTTGATTAGTATTTCCAATATCATTGAGTTTAATGTCTGCAATTGTTTGTAAACCATATCTATGAGCTGTTTTATTGATTTTGAGAATTTCTTTACCACTCAGAGGAAGAAGTAAATGAAAATTTAGTTTAATCCCACACAGAAAAGGATGTAATTGTTTAATATTTTCAATAGTTTTTGTTTCTAAGTTTTTGACTGAGAGATCATAATCATTTGCAAGAATCACGTTTCCATGTGTTTTTGAGGATTTTGAAAGTCTAGTTTTGAAGGTGACCATAATCAACTAACGGATGTGTGTCTTTTAATTTTATTATTTTGATATAGGAATAACCATGTTCAGATGGATTGTCTACAAAACTAGGTTCAGAACCATTAGTTGGTGAAAATTTTATGAAAGGCTTTTGTGGATCGCTATCTAAAACTACATGGCAAAAGTAAGATGTTCCTTCTTCATTAAAATTCATGAAAACTCCAATAAGCCATTTGTCATTGTGTGAAAATAGAAATAATGGAAAAGGGATTTCATCAAAACCCCAAGTGAGTTTTGCAAGACTGGACATGTCTTCTAATTCAATTGGTTGATATCTATCAAGAGTTCCATTACCGGGTCTCAAAGTTTTTGGAAGAGATTTAATTTTAACTATAGGAGAATAAAGTTTACTTGCATCAGAAGTGGTATTTACAATTTCAGATTCTTCTTTTCCTCCTTTTAATCCATAGCAAAGATAATGACCAATATTTTCTAGATGAGTGTAATACACAATTGGTTTTTCTTTAAGAATATCCATTTGCACAGATAAAATTTTTTGCCCATTATAATCATGTAAGAAAGATACACGTGGTGCACGCTCAAGTGCACAAACAAGTCTAGAGAATTCTAAAGGTGAATTTACTTGAATGTAACGTGGTAATTTATCATCAGAAGAAGTTTGTAATTTATTCACAAAGACTTTCTGTAGATAATCAAATTAAACTTATCCAAAACTTTGGAGCCTAACTTCTTCTATCGATGACATCATTAGTATCTGGACCAGTTCCAATAATTGTCACAGGCGTGTTTAATTCATCTTCAATATTTTTTATGAATGCTTTTGCATCTTTAGATATATTATCAAATGAAGTTTCACCAGCACAATCAGGAAAAAGAACATCTAATTTTGTTATAGAGATTTGTGTTGCACCATTAAGCATGATTGCACGCCTAGCTAAATCAAAATCAAAATCAGCTGCACGTCTTTGACGACCAGTTACAGTACCAAATTCTGACCATCCTTTTTTTTCAGCCTCATCTAGTGAGAGTTCGTTCTCAAGAGGGCCAGTTCCAACACGCGTGACATATGATTTGAAAACAACAATTACCTCATCAACTTTGGTAGGACCAAGACCAACATCAGCACATATTCCAGATGCAGTAACATCTTTTGAGGTCACAAATGGATATATTCCATGCCATAAGGAAAGAAAAGTTCCTTGTGTGCCTTCCACCAGTATATTCTCATTTGCAGAAAGTGCAGAATTTATTTCCTGGGGGACATCTATGATAAGTGAAGATAAAGAGTCAATGTCTTTTGCTAATTTTAAAACTCTCATAGCTCTATCTGCATTAGCAGGACCAGTACCAGAGCCAGTACTTCCAATTTTTTCTTTTAATTCACCTTTAGAATCTCGTATTAGATGAGTTTCTTCGATAATACCACAGTGTTTATCAATAAATGAACGTCCTGACGCATTAAAATCTTGAATTTCTTTTTTCAAAATATCTGGATTGATAACAACTCCAGGACCAATCATTACTTTAGCATCTTTATTAAGAAATCCGCTTGGAAGCATTCTAACTTTGTATACTTTATCACCATCTCTAATTGTATGACCAGCATTTGGACCAGCACCACCACGCACTATGATTTTTGGATTATCTTTGATAGCCAAATATGAGATGATCTTTCCTTTACCTTCATCTCCAAAAAATCCGCCAACAACAACAGTTGATGTCATGCTGTTGAGATTCCATTTCGTTTATTTAAGCTAAAGTGTTTGCACATGATTTAATATCTGATAGAAATTCTTTTAGATCGATGGTAGGAGAAAATTTTGCTGGAAATATTATAATTAATTTGGCTAGTCTTCCAGACTTTCTAAGAAACCCAATTTTGAAAAAAAGAATGGTAGAATTTTTTTCGTTATCAGAATCTGAAAGAATAGAGATAATAAACAATGCATTAGAAGCAGGACCAACTATTCCGTTTCCCAACTTTTCTAAGCTTTTCAGATCATGGCTGAAAATTTTAACAACTTTTTCAGAGGATCAAAGAAGGGGACTATTTTCAGCATATATAATTGAAGTATCACGATCTCCACAAAAATTAATCAATTTTCATTTAGATGGAATTCTAGAAATATTTTTAACATTAGAGAAAAATGAAAAAGAAATTCTTGCTGAAACGATTAAAAAAATCATCAATAATCTAGATGAAGTTGAAAAAAGAAAGATTCTGATAATAATACCAGATAATGCTAAAAAACACTTGAAGTTTTAGGCACCTGGAGGTTCATCAGGTTTTCTATTATCTTCATTTGAGTAATCAATTATTTCTCCCTCAGGAGATAATACGCCTACAAAGATCTTTTCATGTTTTTTTAATAATTTTCTATGATCAAGCATAGACATATCGAGTTTCATTTCATTCATTACCATTACTTGGTATTCTTTCCATTCAGCCCAACATTTGTTACAAGTAGGGTATTTCTCAGCAACAATACCAAGTTGTTCATTATCAGGAATAGAATTTTTACATTTTGTGCAAGCACGACTCATGAAAATTAGCAATAATGAACTCCTTTTATCTTTTATTAAAAATAAAGCAATAATAATTATCAAAGACAAAATTAGTCATGAAGATAAAATGCCCAAAATGCAGAGAAGATGCAGAATTATCAATGGATTTCTCTTTAGTAAAATGTGGTTCGTGTGATTTAGAAATGGGTTATGGAGAATATGTGAAATTTATAGCACACAATGAATCTAAATATTCAGATATTCTCGGAGATTATACAAGTAGTACAGAAGGTCAATCTTCAGGTTCATTGGATGAATGGGATTAACAATATAGTAAAATCATTCATCAGATTAAAATAATTAGTTTAACAAGTTTCTAAATATCATTGGAATTTTTATTAGAAAATATACTCAACTTGATAGGGTTTTTGGTAGGACTTGCTATAGGAATAATGGCATTAATTGGATTTAGAAATACAGGTAGTCCAACATTATTTAGATTAACAATTGCATTTTTTTCAATAAGTTTAGGATTTTTTGTAATATGGATGGGATACATGGTAGAAGACTTTGTGATGAAATCAGGAAGTATAGAGAGATGGATTCAGACTTTAGGAATCGCAATTCAAACAGTAGGATACTTTTTCATTGCGTTTTCTCATAGCATAAAATCATTTTTTCCAAAATCCAGATATTTTAGATCAATAGGAATTTTTCCATTATTCCTAGTTTCTGATGTTCAGTTAGAACATATCTTTAGATCAGTTTCATTCATTTTGTTGGCTTATGGTGCCATTGAAACAATGTTATCATACGTTGAAAATAAAAACAAAGGTGCAATTTCAGTTGCTGTTGGATTAGCACTCTTAGCATTAGGGGAGTTTTTAGGATGGTATTCGTTTGTATTCCCAGAATCAATCCTTTATTCTGCATCAATGATAATCAAAATTGGAGGATTGATAGCATTATTCATTCCAGTGAGCAAAGTACCTTTAACTAAGATAAAATTTGATGAGGGATTAGAATAATTTCAACATAGGCTCAAAATTTGTAGCAATTAAAAATTTGTCAATTTCTTTTATCTTTTTAGTATATTGGAAAATATCACTGCCCTCTCATAGAAATTAGAACAACATTCTATGAGAGAAAATGGCTGAATATAGAATTCATATGAAAATTATTGGAGATATTCTAGCAACAACTAGAGATGATCTACAAGATGAAAATGGAGCATCAGTAACATATCTAATTAGAAAAGCAAACATATCTCATTCTAGAATTTCAAGAATCTTAAAAACTCTAGTATCACAAGGGCTCTTAGAACAAGTAGATACTAAAGGTTCAAACAAATATAGAATTAGCCAATCAGGTAGAGAATTTCTTCAAGCATATTATACATTTACAAACTTTGCAGATGATTTTGGATTAAGTATCTAATCTTCTTTTTCATCTAATTCATCATCAAAATCATCTTCAAAATCAGTGTCCTCAAGATCAGAAGAAGGTTTAGACATCTTTACAGGTGAGAATTTACTACTGATAAAAACTTACTCAAAAGTAAATGATAATTAAACAAAAAAGAATAGAATGGATATTGAAAGTAAATTGTGATAAAGAAGGAATTGAAAAAGCATCTCAAATTATCAATCAAGGAGGAATTGCCGTGTTTCCAACAGATACAGTATATGGAATAGGATGTAATCCATACAACAAAGATTCAGTAAAGAAAATTTATGAGATTAAATCTAGAGATATTTCAAAACCATTTCCAGTTTTAGTTTATTCAAAGGAGATTGCAGAAAGAATTGCTTTTTTTGATGAGTTTACTAAAAAAATTGTGGAAAAATTTTGGCCAGGAACACTAACAATAATTCTAAAGTTAACTGATGCAGAGTTAAAAAAATCATTAAACATAACTGATAAAATTGCTGTAAGAGTTCCTGATCATAAATGCACGTTAGAATTATTGAAGAAGTGTAATTTTCTAGTAGGTACTAGTGCAAATATTTCTGGACATTCGTCATTTACAAATCCTGATGAATGTTTCAACAATATTCAAAAATATGATATTTTTGTTGATGGAGGGATAATTACTAGCAAAACAGAATCAACCATAATTGAAATAGAAAATGAGGAGATCAAAATTATTCGAGAAGGTTCTTTGAGTTATGAGGAGATTTCAGGATAATGAATTTGATAATTACTTGTGCAAGGCATTTTGAACCTGAAACTGAGGAAGAATTAAAAGATATTTTAGGAGAATTGGGAGATTCTGATGCAAAAATCTCAATAACAAAAATGTCAGGGATTTTGACTGCCGAAACAAAGCTAGAACCAATAGAAATTGTAAGGAAAATCAAAGAAATGCTTCTTGATGAACCTTGGAGTATTAGATATTGTTTAAGAATAATTCCAATTCAAAAAGTAATTGAAACAAAAATGGAAGAGATAACAAAAGCTGTTACAGAGATATCCGAACAAATTTCTAATGATGAAACATATAGAATATCCATAGAAAAAAGAAGTTCAGATTTATCTAGTAAAGAAATTATTACAAAAATTGCAAGTAGTATAAAAAATAAAGTATCACTTGAATTTCCTGACAAAGTAATCTTAATTGAGATTTTGGGTAATAAAACAGGAATTTCTATATTAAAAAAAGTAGATATACTAAGTGTTGAAAAAACTAAACGTAGTATCTCAGAGTAAAATTGCTGCCTTTTCTACTAAAATATCTTCCAAAGGATTATTTGAATAAACTGAATCAAGTAGTTTTTTTGTAATTTTAAAATATTTTTTGAGAAATAAATCATTATTTTTTGAAAACAGATTTACTGATAATGGTGATAATTCCAGATATAATGAATTTAATATTTTTTTATTTCCTATTGCAATTAAAATAAAATTAGTTTTTGGTTTTATTCCTACATGTATAATTGCATTAGAAATTTGATTTGTCAACGCAAAACGCATCAGAATATCAGTTTCAAGTTTATTGGAAAGTAAAATATTATTTTTTTCAGATTCTAAAGATAAAGATATGATTTTTTTTAAATGATAAGTATTCATAATAAAATTACTTGACACAGCCTGAAGTTGAATTTTTGGATATTTTCTTCTTAAATTATCAAGGAATTTTACATTAATTGTTTTTTGACCTATGATTTCAATTATTTGAATTTGTTTTTTTAAGACTTGAAAATTAAGTTTTTTGGGAGAGCCACCGTGAATTACAGGTATAATGCTCACAAGATCATTATTCTTTATCTTAGTAGATTTTCCTTCCATTGCAGAAGAATCAGCTCCATTTATTGCAATCAAGATATTTTTAGTATCCAAATCAGGAGTGTTGTCAGGTTTTAATTCTAACAATAAATCCATTAATTCTTGAATGGAGATATCAGATTTATCAATCTGTAATTGTTCTGTTGAAAAAGATCTTTTTGCTCCACCAACAAATTTTACAGTAATCATGTTAATCTAATTCAAAATTTAGAAAATTAATGTTTTATTAATTATTCAGTTTTCTCTTCGGTAGTTTCAGTTTTTTCTTCTACAGGAGTTGTTTCTACAACTGTTTCAGCAGAAGTTTCTTTAGACACTGTGGTTGATTCAGATGTTTCTGGTTGAATTTCTTTCTCAATTGTTTCTTCGGATTGTGAAGCTGCGATTTGTGCTTGTTTGGCTTTTTCTTCACGGATCTCTTTTTTGATAAATCTAGTGATATAACCTGATATTTTGTTTTTTAGGCTTTTAGAACGTATGATACTAATTTCATCTAAAACTTTTTTGTTATTGGCAAAATCTTCGCCAAACTTTGATTTATGTTCGTCTAGAACCTCATATGAGATACGCTTTATTCTATCCACTCCTCGCTTAATGAATTGGGGTATTTTATACCTATATTCCAAGAAATGATTTTGAATTGTTTTCTAGCAAAGATGCCATCTCATCAAACGTTTTTCCTAGAATTTTTGAAGCACAAAAAATAACACTAGGAATAAAGCTAATTTGTGCAGATTTCATTTCAAAACATCTAGAAAATCTTACAGGTCCATCAGTTTCAACAAGAATTTTTGATTCATCTGTTTTAGATAGTAAAGTTTGCTTATCATTTGCATAAACCATTACAGGGCCATATGACACAAAAAATCCCATATCCAGAGCTTTTTGAAGTTGTTTTTTATTTCCATCAAACCAATGAAGTAAAGCGTGTTTAGTGTTATAAGATGTCATTATTTGCAAAACATTATCAATGCTTTTTCGTGAATGAATAGAAACTGGTTTGTTAAATTTTTCTGCAAACGATAATAATGTTTCAAATACATGCATTTGTCTTTTAGAATCTTCATCACTGTTAACAAAAGTTGGATCTAATCCTATTTCTCCTATTCCAGAAAGATTTTGATGATTCTCTTCGATCATATTTGTCATTTGCTCAAGTTCATCATTTGCACATTCAGGATGAATTCCAATGAAAGGTAAAACTAAATTATTTGTTTTTGCTAGTTTTAAAGTTTGTAAAGAATTTTCATTATCCATTGAAACACAACATGCTTTAATTTTTAGATATTCCATTCCCGTTAAGATAAATTGCATATCAGAAGAATACGCAGAATCAGACAAATGTATATGAGAATCAAAATACCATGTCATTTCTTTATCAATTCTTCAAATAGTCTGTATAAATCGATTCCTTAGTGATATTTTTTCATTCATTATCTTTTTTCAGAAAAAACCGAAATAGAATTCATGAAATCATCAGAATTAGGATTATCTGCTATGTATAGAATTTTGAAAAAGGCAGGAGCTGAGAGAGTTAGTGACGAATCAGCAGACGAGTTAAGAAGAGTGATTGAAGAACTGGCAGATGGTATTGCAAAAAGTGCAGTAGACATGGCTTCTCATGCGGGTAGAAAAACGATAAAAGGTGAAGACGTAAAGTTGGCATCAAAACCATTTAACAAATTCTAATATGAAGAGTTTAATTATTCATTTTGTATTTTTGAGAATGGTACTCTGGCAGAACGGTTATGCGTGGGCCTGCAAAGCCTATACAAGGGGGTTCGACTCCCTCGGGTACCTTATTCAACAATTACTTGTCCTTTCATCCAAGGATGAAGAGTGCAAAAATAATCATATGTGCCTGTTTCGTCAAATGTAAGAGTATAGGATTCAAATGGATCTAAATGTCCACTATCAAAAAGATCAGTAGGTTCATCGTAAAAACCGGAAGTTATACTATGAAAAGCTGAATCTTCATTTACCCATGTTACCTGTTTTCCTTTTTCAATGACAATAAGAGATGGAACATAACATCTGTCAGTTTCTTTACATCCTGGACGAGAAACTTTTGTAGGCATTATCACATCACCTTTAACAAAGGGTTCTGGATCTTCAATTGAATTGTTTGAAAATAGTAATGCAATAGTTACAAGAACTACTATTCCAGTTATGCCTATTCCAATTATTTTTTTTAACAAATCACATCACATCCAGAACAGAGTTATTACATAATTACCAAGTTCTCTAAATATATAACATATTAGAAAAATAAAATGTCTCAAAATGGAAATGGGTTATTAGAATACATACCAGGTTCACATACACTACTAGCACAAAAAAATTCTAGTCTTCCTCTAGAAGGTTTTGCAGAAAATGTTCAAGGAAGCATTCAAGAATATGCTGAAAATGCCAAAAGTGATGTTGAGAAAGGATATAATTTTCTTCAATGGGTGTTAACAAGAGTTTTTGAGGCTACTGAAGATGACGCAGCAGATGCAATTGTTGACGGAGCAAACGATCTTGGAATTGATGCATATCTTCCAGTAGATTTTTCAGACAATACAATTAGATTATTCCAATCAAAATACGGCACATCACATTCACTAGAAGCAATTGCTAAATTCAAAGAAGATGTTAAACGACTACTTGCAAAAGATGTTACAAAAATGAGACCTGAACTAGCTCAACTTGTTACAAAAATTAAAGAAAAGAATCTCAAGGTAAAATGTTGTTATGTTACAGATCAGAAAGTAGAATATGATGATGAATTTGTTGAGATTATTGATGGTGTAAAAATAATTCAAAAATTATGGGATAGAATTAAAAAACCTGCAGCAGGTAAAAAATCCTCAATTAAACTGGAAAGAATGCTAAAACATGAAAATACCATTCTAGGAATTTTGAAGTTACGAGAGATTACAGAATTTGTAAGTAAGAATAAAGATTATGTTTTTGAATCAAATATTAGACAATGGATGCAATTCAAGACTACAGTTAACAAAGGATTACGTGAAACATTACAAAATAATCCGGGCAAATTCTTCTATTATAATAATGGAATTACTATTGTAGTTAGTGACTTTGTAGAGTTAGGAGATAATTTGATTGAGCTTCATGCTCCACAAATTGTCAATGGTGCACAAACATCGAATTCTATTCTTGATCATTCAAAGCGAACAAAAAACATGGAAGGTTCCATGACAGTTACAATAATCAAGGCAGATGATGAACAAGAACAAAATAATATTACAAAGTATAGAAATTCTCAAAATTCAGTAAGAGGAAAAGATTTGGTTTCACTGATGGATTTTCACAAATCAATTAAATCACAATTAAAAAATTGTGGTTACTTTTATGAAATTCAAGCAGGTTCCTTTGATACAAAATCAAAATCAAAACAGTGTGAATATGAAGGGGATGAAATATACAACAATTATCTTCCAGATAACCACAAGAAAGTCATTGTTGCTAAAGATGCAATTCAGTCACTAGTTGCAGGAATCGAACAAAGACCTACTGAAGCGTATAGTTCACCAGCACAGTTTCTTCCAAGAGGAAGAAAATATGATGATATATTCAACGACAATCTAAAAGATGATTACAGAATTTTGCTATATCCATATCTTGTCAAAGAATTTGCAAAAAAATCATTAAAGTATGGAAAACAAGGAGGTCACAAAACAAAAAGATACGCAACATTATTTTTTGTAGCAGTCTACTTTAGAATACTCCACAAAAAAATTCTTGAATCAAAAGATGATTTCAAGGGAGATGTACGAAAACTAGAGCCTATTTTTCGTAGTTTTAAACTTAATTCCAGAATTCTAAAGTTAACAGACGTAATTGTGACTAAATTTTTGGAAGATACTGTAGTAGATGATGAAATTGACTTGGCCAATACAAAACATAATTTTTTCTCACAACATGTTTGGAATAATACAATGCTTCGTGTAATTGATAAGAAAATTAGACATGAAGAAGAAGAGATTTTGGCATTAAAAAAACTAACAAGTAATTTATTTTAAATTCAAAAGGTAGAAGTCCAACCAAGTAAAAGTCTTGCAGGAGGTTTACATTGGTCAGACAACCTACCTAAATTCAATACAAATAAGGGATATTTAACATAATTTTTCAAGTACAATTTATTCCAGAATGTTTTTTATATAGATTAAAAAGAGGAAAAACGCTTTGGGAACAAAAGACAAATGTGCAATTTGTAGTGAAAAAATTGAACTTCATTACAAGTCTATGGATGAATGGGGAATAGAGGGTCCAATATGTGGAAAATGCTATTCAAAAAAACTTAGTGAGCACTATCCTGGAGAACATGTCAGAGTAAACAAGCATTTAGATTAATTTTGTTCTGATTTTGAATATTTATTTACATTAAGACAATTCCATGCAAGAGGATCATCTTTTACATCTTTTTCTTCTAAAAATGCAATATCAGTAATTGTTTTTTTTCTTTTCAGTAAATTTACTTGAAAACTAGAAAATTTTTTGCAATCACAATTGTTGTACAGACATACATCGTTATCACCTTCATCATGATCTCTTGCTTCATGGCTACAATTGCACAAAGCATTCTTTTTTACATCACCAAGTGATTTTTTTGCATATACACCTAATCGAAGATATGCCTCTCCTCCATGACCTTTCTTAAATCTCTCATAATTTTCAGATTTTTGCAATACCTTAAAAAAAGACAGATTAGTATCTGGTTTTTGAGAATCAGAACCAAGAATAAACCAATATTTGTCACCAGTTTCTACAAATCGGATTTTGATTGAGGGATTTACCCACCAATGAATAGTATCATGCCAAAGAGATGCGGATTGTTTTCTGTCAGTAACTAAAGGAATTACATTCATTCTAAGGTCATAGTATCTGTAAGCAACGCCTTCAAAGTCATCAAACCATGGAATAGATGATTGCGAAGACATTAAAAAAAATCATGTCAGAGCATATTTATCTGATCTGAATGAATGGTAATACCCTTATATCTTAGTTTTATACTAAAGCACGTATGGCTTCCTATAGAACCAGTATGCAGATTGTTGCAGATTTATTGACTGTTACTGAGCAATCAGGACAAGAAGGCATCAAAACAACATCTCTTCTAACAAAGGCTAACTTATCACATTCAAGATTATCTAAATTCTTAGAGAATTTGACAGGTGCTGGTCTAATTAATAGAATTGAATTTGATGGTAAGAATACTTTTGTAATTACTGGAAAAGGTAGACAATACTTGGACTCTTATGTAAAATTCGCAGGTATTGCAGAATCATTTGGATTAGAACTTTAAAATCTATTTTCTAGCTCTTCTTTTTGCATTTGCTTTTTGACGTTCTTTTCTTTCTGTATAAGAGCTGTAAATAATAATAATTGCAAAACCTGCAATTCCGCCATAAAATAATGGGAGAATTAATCGAAATTCTCCAGTAGCAGGATCTACAAATGCTATACCTATAGTTACAACCATAAACATTAGAAGCACCATAAGATACTTATCCATAAATTGTATAATTTACAAAACCATATATCTTTTTGATTTTACAAGGTGATAATAGAAAAATTATGGTAAAAATGCTTGAAATGTTGGGATTAGTTCTTGTAGCAGTAATGACACTAGGTTTTGTTGGTGCATTTGAACCAACCATCAGAAATGGAACATCAGAGTTATTTTGGGGTTGTGCAGGTAGTGCTCTTTTGATAATAATTTATAGAAAAATGAAAAGAAAACAAGAAGAGAAAGAAAGTTAGAGGTATTTTAGAATGTGCTATGAAGTAGTCAAACATAGATCAATCGACAGATCTATAAAGGATAATTTCACGTAAAATATGAGGGGAGTATGGCAGAACAAACTAAACAGTGGTGGAAAGGGTTAGGAAAAGAATTAGAAATAGATATTGAAACATTCATTGAATAATCGCTTAAGAATTTTCTAGATAATTTTAAGAAGTTTACAAGAAAAGCCTCGGACGAGGTTCTACTTATCAATTCGAACTCCTTTGAAAAACCACTATTGCCTTTTTTTCATTCTATCATTTTTAAGTCATCATTGAGACTTTCTATGATCTGATCCTGAATTTTTATCATGGATTCACAATCTTGTACAAATGTGGTTTCGGTGGTTCTTGAATTCCCTGTTCGAAAATCCCTTTCTAACTTTTCTCTAATGCTTGTTGTTCCTACTGGCATTGTTTTAATTTGATATCCATGGACAAAATGATCTATTCTATCATTGTATGTTATTACTGAATCATATGCAATTTGAGCATATTTGATAGTTTTTTCATTTAATGCGATAAAATACGTACTACTCATAATTACATTCCAATAATTGAATCTTTGACTAATACCAAGTTCATTGAGATATGCTGAATGAATTTTCACTTTTTCAAGAAATGCTTTTCTTTTATCTTTATTTGCCGTCATTTCCTTACATTTATTCTGGTTTATTTTGATATTGTTTCTAATTCTATTCAAATTATTTTTGAGCAAATTCTTGATTGTGTTTTTTGTCTTTTTTTCTTTTATCACGATTACTCCTAGTGAACTCAAAAATCCTAGAAGTGAACCAATTATGATTCCACTTAATGCAAATGTTGTATTTAATGATGCTATGTTATAATTTGATGTTGCAACATTAATGCCTGCTGTATTGATAATTTCTTCTAATTCTTGTATTGTCATGTCGCTAATTTTTTTTGTTTTTTCTATAATTTTAATCTCATTTTGAGTATTTTCAATATCTATTTCATCACTTAATGTTGTATTGTATTCCTCTGCTGCAAATACTATATTAGGTAAAATTAATAAGAAAAAAACTAAAAATAATATTTTCATATTTTCTTTAAAATTTATGACGATTTAGGTTTTGTTAGAGCCTACAGAGGGATACAAACTCTTTTTTCATTTCATAGCATAACAAATCTGTAAAATATGTACAAAAATAACGTTATTTTTTTAATTGTAAGGGATACAAACTGAAATGTAAAAGCCTCGGACGGGGTACGAACCCGCGACCTAACGCTTACGAGGCGTTCGCTCTACCAGGCTGAGCTACCAAGGCACGTTTGGATAAATCCATCAGAGTTAATAAAAAGTCTTTCCGAGTTGGATTAATTGAAGAAAACAATTTCTGGAGTTAGAGGTGTATTTGGAGAAGATCTTAACCTAAAAGATGTATTAGAATTTTGTAATAATTTTTCATCTTTAATTAAATCGCAAAAATGTGTCATTGGAAAAGACACCCGACCTTCAGGCTCTATGATGAAAGATACTGCCAGTGCTGCATTAATGAAGAATGGAATTGATGTATTTAATTTAGAAACAGTGCCAACTCCTGTAGTTTTTAGAGAAGCAAGAAAGTATGGTGCTGGATTGGTAATTTCTTCATCACACAATCCAATAAAATGGAATGGAATGAAATTCATTATTGAAGGAAGAGGCATTAATGAAGAAGAATTACCACAAATTATTGAACATCAAGAAATTTCAAAATCAAAAATTGGAACTGAGCAAGATATTTCATCATCATACATTGACGATGCTGCAAAAATCATAGGAAATATTGAAAATCAACCAGAAGTAGTAGTGGATATTGGAGGTGGTGCTGCAAAAGGCTTTGCACCAGATTTATTAAAAAAAATAGGATGTAAGGTTGAAGTTCTAAATGAAGAACTTTCAGGATGCTCTAGAGGTCCTGATCCTACATCTGATGAATTATCTGAATTAATTTCAGCATCCAATAAAAAAGAAATTGGATTTGCATTTGATTTAGATGCAGATCGTTTAGTTGTAGTTATAAAAGGAAAGAAGCAAATTCCAGATGTAACATTAGGATTGGGTATTGCAAAATCTCTAGAATTAGGATACAAAAAATTTGTTTTAAGTATTGACACAAGTATATCAATTGAAAAATTCATCATTGAGAAAGGAGGTACTGTTCAGAGATCTAAAGTAGGAGAAGCAAATGTCATAGATCTCATGTTAAAAACTAATGCTCAAGCTGGAGGAGAAGGAAGTAGTGGAGGTTTTATTTTACCAGAATTCAATTATTGTAGAGAAGGAATTCTTACTAGTGGTTTAATTTCATCTATGTTAGAAAGTTCAAAATTTGATGAAATTTTAAACTACATGGGAAATTATTGTCAAATAAGAGAGAAAACTGAAGTTGATTCAAATTTTCATGACAAAGTAATGAAAGAGGTAAATTCAAAATTATCAAAGGAATATTCAGAAATAAGCACACTAGATGGAATTAAAGGAATAATTGATGAGAATAATTGGGTTTTGATTAGAAAATCAAACACTGAAGATATCATAAGAGTTTCAGCAGAATCAAACGATGAAGAAAAATGTAAAAAAATTATTAAAGACACATTAGAATTAGTGGAACAAAGTTATGACCAAGTTAGATGAATCTACAATAATCAAAATTTTTCAGAGTAAATTAGGAAATAAGAAATTTATTTCTGAAGATGTTGAAATTTTCAATTTAGGTAAAACCAAAATTGTAGCTAAAACAGACACTCTCGTAGAAAGTACTGACATACCATCTAAAATGAAATTAGCAGATGCTGCAAGAAAAAGTATTGTTGCATGTATAAGTGATTTTGCTGCAAAAGGTATCAAGCCTCAATATGGAATTATTTCTGTGAATTTACCAAAGACTATTTCACGCTCAAAAATTGAAGAGATTGGAAAAGGTTTCAAAAAAGCATGTGATGAATATGGTATTTCAATTCTTGGAGGCGATACAAATGCAGGTAAAGAAATTGTGTTTAATGTTTGTATTTTTGGAAAAACCGATAACATAGTTTACAGAAAAGGATCAAAAAAGAAGGATCTGATATTTGTGACAGGTCCGTTTGGCTATACTTCTGCAGGATTGAATATGCTTCTTGGGAAGAAAAAGGGAAAAGAGAATTTTATTAAAAAATCTATAAAATCAGTAGTAAAACCAAAACCAAAACTCAATTTTGGAATAAAAAATAAAAAGTATTTTTCATCATCAATGGATTCAAGTGACGGATTATCAACCACTTTAAATGAAATGTCAAAACAGAGTAAAAAGAAATTCATCATTAACAACATCCCTTCGATGGAAGATTTGCGATATTATGCAAAATCGCAAAAATTTGATTTAAACACATTAATTTTTCATGGAGGGGAAGAATATGAGATTGTATTTACAACATCACCCAAACATAGACAAATAATAAAAAAAAATGCAAAATTGCTTAAAACACCAATTATTGAAATTGGGTATGTAACATCAGGTAAAGGAGTTTTTCTTCAAGAGAATAATAATTACATTCGTTTGAAAGATTTAGGATGGAAACATTTTAGATAATTATTCACCATAGGAAAATTTTCGATCTACATTATTTGCAATGTTAATTATAGAATCAGCTGGAAGAACAGAAACACATTCTTTCATCCATTTTTCATCAAGGTAGATCATTCGTTTCATATCATTTTCAGGGAGTTCGTCAAGATTTGATTCGGGATAAATTGAATGAATTTTGTATCCTTCATTGGCAATTAGTTGACATTTTTGTTCCAAGGGAGACAAAATTATATCATTGATTGGTGTTAGAAACTGAAAACCTATAGATCCTAGTAAAGCAGTTGTAATTCCAATTCCAATAACCAACAGAAGAATGAATACCACTAAAAGAATCAGTTGATCACAGTATATGAACAATCATTAATTTTATGCCAGGTGACCAAATTAAGGCAAAATTAGAAAATCAATGTTTTTTAAACCCTTTAAGACGTGAGTAGACATTGTCAGAAATCGAAGCCAAAGTTGAGGAAGTTTCAGTTGAAAAGACTGAAGCACCAGTTGAGGAAGTAAAATCTGAGGCTAAAGTAGAAACAAAATCTCAACCCGAGGTTAAAAAAGAAGGCCCTGAAAAATGGGGAATTGTTCATATTTACAGTAGTTACAATAATACAATTATTCATCTAACTGATCTTACTGGTGGAGAAACTGTTGCCATCAGTTCTGGTGGAATACATGTCAATGCTGACAGATACGAATCATCACCATTTGCTGCAATGAAAGCTGCAAATGCAGTAGTTGAATCTGCAAGAAACAAAGGATTCAATGGATTTCATATCAGAGTTCGTGCAGTAGGTGGAGTTGGTTCTAGAGTTCCTGGTCCAGGTGCACAAGCTGCTATTAGAGCATTAGCAAGAGGTGGATTTAAGATTGGACGAATTGATGATGTGACACCTATTCCTCATGACACCACTAGAAAGAAAGGTGGAAAAAGAGGAAGAAGAGTTTAGTTAGCTTATCTTTATTGTTACATTACAACCTCTAGAAAGAAAATAATCTGTCATAAAGTTTGCAAATTTTTGTGGTTGATCACTAGATGGATACTTTGCCAACATGTCAGAAAATTTTTCTTCTATACCAGTTTGTAAATTAGGCTTGAATGCTAATTTAAAAAATGTCCAGCCAAACTTTGATGTTGATTCACTTAGAACATATCCATTATGTCCATCTACAAGAGTTTCCATATGTGAAAGTGCTTTTTTAATTGATAATAAATCATCAACGTAATTTTTTGTTCCAATTTCTAAAACAATATCTATTATTCATCACTGTCATCTGATGACTTGTTACTAAGTTTGTCACTTAAAGACACAAATTTTCCATCTTGTTCAATATTGATTTTTGTTGGCATTCTAACACTTAGTTCAATTGATCTAAATAATGTCAATAATTTTCCTCCGTCAATAACTTCATTAATTTCACCGGTTTTAATTAACTCAGATAATTTTACTACAATAATTTTAGTTTCATTAGGGAATTGAGATTCTGCATTTTCTAAAACTTCTAATCCTCTAAATCCCAATTGATTAACTAGTAAATCTCGTGGATTTTCAGGTGGTGTCTCTTTAGCAAGTTCTTGAGTTTTTTCAATTTCTTGTTTTGAAGAGATATTTTTTTGCATTTCAGCAAGTCTTTTTGCCTTTAATCTTTCAAGTTCAGAATCTTCTTCGCTCAACCCTTAATCACACCAATAGGCACTAATTTTGCAACTTTTGTGGCAATTCCCAGATTATGAGACACATTAACTACAGCATCAACATCTTTGTATGCTTGAGGAGTTTCTTCCACAATTCCATCTCGTGTTAATGCCTTGATAAATATGCCCTTATCATTAAGAGATTTTTTGACGTCATTTTCATTATAATTTCTCCTAGCCTTTGTTCTGGACATTGTCCTTCCAGCACCATGTGCAGTTGAACCAAAACTCAAATCCATAGAATTAGGTTGACCAAGCAAAATCCAACTTGCAGTTCCCATAGAGCCTGGAACTAAAACAGGTTGTCCCAAATCATGATATTTTGAGGGTATTTCATCACGATTTGCAGGAAAAGCTCTTGTTGCACCTTTTCTATGAACAACAACTTCTCGTTCTTTTCCATCAACTTTGTGTTTTTCTATTTTTGCAATGTTATGGGCAACATCATAAACTAATTTCATATCAAGATCAGATTCTGTTTGATTAAATACACGTTCAAAAGATTTTCTAGTCCAATGAGTAATCATTTGTCTGTTACTCCATGCAAAATTTAATGCTGCAAACATTGCTTTTCTGTAAGACTCACCTTCCTCAGAAGTATTTGGAACACACGCAAGTTCTCTATCTGGTAAATTAATATTATATTTTTCCATTGCCTGTTCTGCAACTCGAAGATAGTCACTACATACCTGATGACCAAATCCTCTTGAACCGCAATGAATTAAAACTGTAATAGTTCCTTCTTTAATTCCCATTCTTTTTGCTGCTTCTTCATCATGAATTTCTGCAACTTTTTGTACTTCAAGAAAATGATTTCCAGATCCTAAGCTTCCTAGTTGAGGAGCTCCTCTTTTTCTTGCCTTATCTGAAACTTTGTTTGGATCAGCATTTGGAATTTTACCATTCTCTTCACATACATCAGAATCATTTGTTGAGCCATACCCATGATCAATTGCCCAGTCAACTCCTCTTACCAAAACTTCATCAAGTTCTGAATGACTTAGTCTTACTGCACCTTTAGAGCCAACACCTGAAGGAATAGAGCTAAAAAGATCAGTAACAAGTTCTTTTAGTTTCAAGCGAACTGCTTGTTCAGTTAAATTAGTTCGAAGTAATCTGACTCCACAATTAATATCATATCCAACACCACCAGGACTAATCATTCCTTCTTCTGCATCCATAGCTGCAACTCCACCAACAGGAAAACCATATCCTTCATGGCCATCAGGCAAAACAATACTTTGACCAACTATTCCAGGAATAGATGAAACATTTCGTGCCTGCATAATTGTTCTATCAGACAACATTTTCTGAAGTAATGGTTCATCAGCATAAATCCTCACAGGAACTTTCATTCCAAGATTGGAATCAGCATCAATTTGATATTGATTTTCTCCAATTTTTTTTGGAGTACTAGTAGACATGTATATCGATGAAATTTTCTTTCAATCCAATTTAAATCATTAGAAGAATTGTAAAGAATTTTAAATTAATTATAATTTATTCCAAAGTATGTTAGATAAAGCAACAATTGCACAAAAAGTAAATCAATTGCTTGCAGAACTAAGAGCAAATCCTGATTGGGCAATTGATGAAAGAAATTTCAAACAAGGGTATTTCAAAGCTTTAGAGTGGGTATTATCAGAAACAGGAATTAAACAAAATTAATTTTTAGAATAATACTCTAACTTGAAATGAATGAGCTAATTTATCTATGATAAAATAGATTTTGTATTGTGGTCAGAAAAAAATTAACTAAAAAAGAGATAGAAGAACAGAAAAAACAGCAAAAAGTTAGAGCAAGTGCTTCAAGAGCTGCCCGAAGAAGTGGAAAAAGTATCAAAAAAGAAGGTAAAGTAAGCAAAGCCAGAGCCAAAACAAAAACGCCCAGATCACAAAAGAAAATAGCTACAGTAAGAAAATCTCGTTATTAAGCAGACTATAATCTAAAAAGGAACAATTTTTTGAGGCTAGATTATATCAAAATAACACCATACGCACAAAATCAGGATAAAGAAGTAGATTTATTTTCTCATAAATTGAAATCAAAATGTTGGCAATTTTACCTATAGACAGTGGTCGTTATGGCACCAAAGAAATGATAGAAATTTTTAGTGAACAAAAGAAAATCAATTATCAATTAGAAATTGAAGGTGCAGCTGCTGTTTCACAAAGTGAAATAGGAATTATTCCAAAAACAGTTGGGAAAAAAATTCTCAAAGCAGCATTATCAGGAAAGATTACTGCAAAAAGAATCAAACAACTTGAAGCAAAAAGTGATCACGATACTGCAGCACTAGTTGAATCATTAAATGAAAAATGCACCAAGGATGTTAGACCATGGATTCATTATGGATTAACAAGTAACGATTTGGTAGATACCAGTAATTCTATGCAAATGCGAGATTCATTAAAAATAATTGAACCGAAAGTTGCAAAATTGGCAACAATTTTGGCACAAAGAGCAGTCAAACATGGAAAAATTCCAGCCGTTGGTAGAACTCATGGACAACATGCAAGTATCATTTCATTTGGATTAAAATTTGCAAATTGGGCAGCAGAGATGGCAAAACATGTAGAAAGAATTGAAGAGATTAAGAAAAGAATTCTAATTTGTAAGACACTGGGTGTTGTAGGAACTGGTTCTTTAATGGGTGCAAAATCACTAGAGGTTCAAAAAAGAGTTGCAAAACGCCTGAAACTTTACTCTGCAGAAGTAACCACTCAAGTTGTTCCAAGGGAGAGATATGCAGAATATGTATTTGAATTAGCATTAATTGGTGCAACTTTGGAAAAAATTGCAGTAGAGATTAGAAATTTGCAAAGAACAGAGATTGGAGAAGTTGCAGAGCAGTTCAAAAAGGGACAAATGGGCAGTAGTGCAGTTCCAGTTAAAAGAAATCCAATCAAAAGTGAGAGAATTTCTTCATTATCTAAAATGGTGCGAAGTCAGATAGGAATAGCTTTTGAAAATATTCCATTATGGCATGAGCGAGATCTTTCAAATTCAGCGAATGAAAGATTTGTGATACCAACAGTATCTATCCTAGTTGATGAAATGCTAGAAACCATGACTAGAATTATTTTAAACTTGATGGTAAATGAGAAAAGAATTGTAGAGAATCTTTACATTACAAAAGGGCAAATCTTTGCAGAATTTGTTTTAGAGGCACTAATCAAAAAAGGTGTTCCAAGATTTGTAGCCTACAAAGATGTTCAAAGAGTTGCATTTTTGGCAAATGATAAAGGAATGCAATACATAGATGCCATCAAAAATGATAAAGCATTTTCTTTAAAGTTAACTAATAAAGAAATTGAGTCTATATTTTCACCAGAGAAACATCTTGGTGCATCACCTATGATTATTAGTAATGTAAAGAAATCAGTTCAAAAGACAATTAAAAAATTCATCTAGTTTTTAGTAATGCCTTGTGAATTTTAGAGCCGTATTGTAATGCTTTTTTTCTTTTCGTACAAGAAATTTCTGGAACATTAATTTGATTAGCTAATTTTCTTATGATATGTTTACGATACAAATCTTCTGAATCATGAATTTTCTCAGACAAAGGAATTGTTTTGGTATAATCTATGAATTTTGAAGATAGTAGTGGCTGAAGAATTTTTACTCCAAACTTTGATGCAATGAGATTTACTGCTTTCATCATTTTTAATTCGTTATCTAATTTAGAGATCATAACTTCATGAATTTTAGATTCACCTTCAGAAAATGCTTCTCTGTAAGCATTATAACCACAAAACAGTTCATCAATTCCATTTGCAGTAATCACAGTATCAAGTTCTAAGCTTTTTGCTAGTTGAGAAACATAATGAAATGCAATACAATTTTCATTCCATGATAGATTTTCAGCTTTTATTGTTTGTTGAATTTGTAATGAAATATTAGGAAAAGTTTCTGAATCAATTTCTAGAATATGATGAGGATATTTTAGATATTCATTGACTTGTTTTGCAAATAAAATATCATGAGATTCAGGAAAACCAATTGTCAATAGAGTAATATCATAATTCATGTCTGAGAAAATTTTTGAAATTAATGTACTATCAACGCCTCCAGAGAAAGCAATTCCAATTTTTTTTTCTTTAACAGTTTCAGAAATTGAATTTTTAATATTCTCAAGTAATTCTTGTTCTATCTGTTCCATAATCACTCACATAATAGATTCCATAAGAACGATGATGAGTCAAACCCTTTAACTATTAATTTAGCATTATATGTAATACAATATGATGAGATTATCACAAACAGACATTGATGAAGAATTAAAGAATCTATCAGGCTGGAGTGTTGTAAATGAGAAACTTCACAAAGAATTTCAGTTTGATAGTTTTAATCAGGCATTTGGTTTTATGACTAGAGCAGCTATGGAAATTGAAAAAATGAACCATCATCCAGAATGGTTTAACGTATACAACAAAATCACCATAGAATTAACTACTCATGATGCTGGAGGCATTACAAAAAACGATGTAAATCTGGCTAAAATTCTAAATTCTTTAGTATAATTCCAAAAGACGAATTTTCATGAATAATCATTACAGAATTTATATTATATCCAAAGTCAGATGACTTCACATGGCTTCAAGTCCTACAATTCTAGACTCAGACTTTAGATATATCGATAAAAAGGGAAATTTGCTTAGAACAAGAACAGAACTAACAGTAGCACAAATGCTTACTTTTCTTGATGAAGAATACCAATACAATCACAAACTCACCTTAAAGAATGGAAATGAGGTTACAATTGATTTTAAGACAAAGAAAGGATTGATTGAAGTAATTGATAATGATGAAGACATTGAAAAATACAAACAGATCAAAGAAGATTTTCCTCAAGACAAAGTGATGGCAATAGGACATGCAAAATATGTTGCACAAATTAAAGAATTACAAGATATAGTATTTTATGACAAGTCACCACAGACAGGTTCTATATTTTTAGAAGATGGATCATTCTCATTTGATTATGCACATATACTTCCATTAGTTGAAAAATGTTCTATCCTACACGGACATACATCGTCTGTAATGGTAGAACTTGTAGGACAAATGAAAGATAATTTACTTTTAGATTTTAGTATTGCAAAAAAGATTATCAAAGAAGTTGTAAACATATTTGATCATAAATTTTTCATTAACAGAAAATATCTAAAGAGTGAAGATGATTCACATTATCTAATTCAATTTGATGGTCCTAAAGGAATGTTTGAATTACAAGTTCCAAAAAATACTACTTATCTTTTAGAAGGTGAAGCAACTGTGGAAAATCTTTCAAGTGAAATTATCAAACTATTAGCACCAAAACTACCATCAAATGTAGAAGCAGTCGGAGTTTACATCTATGAAGGTTACAATAAAGGATCTCATATTATTTCAAAGATTTCAAGATAGTTAAGAAATGGAACCTAAAATATCAGAAAAAGCATGGAACCCAGAATTAGAAAAAAATATACTAAAAAAATGGGAAGATGATAAAATTTATGATTTTACACCACAAGAAAATAACTTTACCATAGATACACCTCCACCATATCCATCAGGCAGACCATGGCATATTGGAGCAGCAGCACATTATTCTCAAATTGATATGATTGCTAGAACAGCAAGAATGGCTGGAAAAAATGTCTATTTCCCTATAGGAATTGATAGAAATGGACTTCCAGTAGAACTGTACACTGAAAAAAAACACAAAATTAGAATGAGAGAAACAGATAGAGGAGAATTTCTTAATCTTTGTAGAGAAGCACTAGATGATTTAGAAGCTGAAATGATTCTCATTATGAAAAATATTGGAATAAGTGGAGACTTTACAAACTACTATAGAACTGATTCAGAAGAATACAGATCACTTACACAATCAACATTCATTGAATTATGGAAAAAAGGTCAAGTGTATCTAGCAAACAGACCTAACAACTACGATTGGGTATCAGGAACAACTATTGCAGATGCAGAAATCATATACGAAGATTTGCAAACTAAATTAGTTTACATGAAATTCAAAATAAAAGATACAGATAAGGAAATAATTATTGCAAGTACAAGACCAGAATTAGTTTGTGCATGCAAAACAATTATTGTAAATCCTGAAGATGAGAGATATACACAATATATCGGAAAAAAAGTAATTGTTCCTATTACTAATGCAGAAGTTGAATTAAGAACACATCATTCTGCTAAACAAGAATTTGGATCAGGGGCAGTAATGGTATGTAGTTATGGTGATCAAAATGATGTGGCATTATTTAGAGAATTACAATTAGAAGAGATTGTTGCAATTGGACTAGATGGAAGGATGACAAAAGTTGCAGGAGAATATGCAGGACTAAAACCAAAACAAGCAAGAACAAAAATCATAGAAGATTTAGAATCAAAAGGATTTATAGAAAAAATTGAAGACATTATACACAGAACACCTGTATCTGAGAGAAGTAAAATTCCCATTGAAATAATTCCAATGGAGGAATACTATCTAAAACAAAAAGAATCAGTTGAAAAAATGAAGAACTTAGGACAAGAGATTACATTTCATCCAACAATGCACAAACAAATTTTGATGAATTGGCTTGAATCCATCAATATTGATTGGCCAATCTCAAGGCGGAGATATTATGGTACTGAAATTCCAATTTGGTATTGTAAAAAATGCTCAGAACCCCATGTTCCTGAGCCTGGAAAGTACTATAAACCATGGGAAGAAGATTGTCCAATTAGTCAATGTCCAAAATGTCAATCTACTGAATTTGTAGGAGAAGAACGAACTTTTGACACATGGATGGATTCTAGTATATCACCTCTTTTTGTAAGCAAGTTTGGAAAGGATGAAGAATTTTTCAACAAGGTATATCCTGCTTCAATACGACCTCAAGCAAAAGACATTGTTAGAACTTGGTTATACTATACACTTCTAAGATGTGAACAACTTACTGGAAAGAAACCATGGACAGAAGCTTGGATAATGGGATATGGTCTTGATGAAAAAGGAATGAAGATGAGTAAGAGTAAAGGAAATGCAATTGATCCTTTACCAGTAATTGAAAAATTAGGTGCTGATACTTTTAGGTTTTGGAGTGCAAGTGAGATTAATCATGGATATGACTTTAGATGCAATGAACAAAAAATAAAATCCACTAAAAAATTCCTAAGTAAATTATGGAATGTGTCTAGATTTTTGTCTAGTTTCTCAGTAGTTGAATCTGGAATTACAAACACATCTGACAAATGGATTTTATCAGAATTAGATAATCTTGTAAAAGAATGTAAGAAAGGTTATGATGAATATAATTTCTTTATTCCTGCAATAGCAATTAGAGAATTTACATGGAATTTATTTGCAGCACATTATATTGAAATGGTTAAAGCCAGAGCATATGGAATTAATTTTTCTGATGAAGAAAGAGATGGTGCAATATTTACACTACACAAAGTATTATCAACAATTTTAAAATTATTAGCACCAATTACTCCATTTATCACAGAGTATCTTTGGAATTCTTTGTACTCTAAAGAAAGTATTCACAAACAGAGACAAGTTGAATCAGAAAATTTAGAAATTCAAAGTAACATTACAAAAGAAATTACAGAATTTAATTCCAAAGTATGGAATGACAAAAAAGCTCAAAATCTTTCATTGAAAGATTCAATCAAGATTGAAATTCCGGCAAACCTAGAACAATTTAAAAAAGATTTGAAATCTATGCATAATTTAATAGATTGAGCCTAATTACACCTGCATAATACCATTTGTAATCAAATATTGAATTGCCTGGACAAATGTTTCATCATCAATTGTATCTTCTGCCCACCATCCAGCATTATTTTTAATCCAAAATGGGATTTCTATTTCAGTTTCTATTAAAAATGGATTAAGTGCATCGGTTCCAATTATATCAATAATAGAATCACCACCAAAGAATGGAATAACAAGTGTTCTAGAACTTGATGTAGATTCTATTTCTACATAATCTGTTTCAAAACCATCAACTAAAATGAAAAAGATATCATCAGATGAATCAAATTTTGCATCAAGTAGAGTTCGTGGGATCATAATTTCTATGGTTCCATCCGCACTAGTATCCATAGTAATAATTAATTCAACAAAATCTGGATCTAAGAATATGGATTCAATGTTTCCATTCTCAATATCATAATCAACATTAAATGAGTCAACAGAAATTGTACCGATGTCTCCATAAGAAAATTGAGATGATAATGGAATCAAAAGTAATGAAAAGATTAAACCAAGAAAATAAAGAGAATTTTTGCGAACCATTCTCAATTGCCAGTAATATCTATAGATTCATCTAATTCAAAGGATATTTCATTACCTGTTGAGTCATCTGTTGAGTCATCTGTTGAGTCATCTGTTGAGTCATCTGTTGAGTCATCTGTTGAGTCATCTGTTGAGTCATCTGTTGAGTCATCTGTTGAGTCATCTGTTGAGTCATCTGTTGAGTCATCTGTTGAGTCATCTGTTGAGTCATCTGTTGAGTCATCTGTTGAGTCATCTAAAACCGAAATTGTTTTGGTTAAAGTTCCTGTTCCATCTAAGAACCACATATGAGAAATTTTACTTTGAGGTCCTAAGATTGTAACTTGAGATGAACCATCAATATCACTAATAGAAGTATCAGCATTTAAGAAAATTTTAAGCGTAGAATGTACTTCTTCAAGAACATCATCTTCTAAAAATGCAATGATAACAAGAGAATCTTTTATTCCTGAATCACCTGAAGATGTAGTTCTTGCTTTACCAAAACCACAATTGTAAGGGATGTTATCAACTACAATTTGGCATTCTTGTAATTCTAATTTCAGATTAGACTTACCTTTGTCAAAAGTTGTAAAACTCATAAATCCACTAAGAGAGGATGTTTGGGTTTTGTCACTAATTGATGTAGCATCAACTGAATCAAAAATAAGTTCATAAGTTTCAGAGACTGCAGAAGAGCCAATTTTCTCACCTAAGTAACCACCTTCATTAATTTTATCAAGAATTTTTTGAGTTCGAGAATCTAATTTTTCTGATCTTTCTAATAGTTTTTCACGTATTTTTTCTGATTTTTTAGCAAGTTTATTTTCTAATTTTGCTGTAGCAGCAGAAAATTTTTCAATATCATCTGAAAATTTTAGTTCAATTTTCTTCTCGTATTTTTCTTTAATTTCTCTTAATTTTTCTTCATACTTGTTTGCTTTTTCTAATAATTTCTCTTCAAGTCTATTTCTATCTAATTCAAGTTTTACTTTTCTTTCTTCTAATTTTTTAAGTTTTTCTTCAGCTTTTAGTTTACGTTCTTCAGCTTTTTCTAGTTCTTTTTCATATGCTTCAGAATCTTCTTCACTTTCAGAAAGATCTTGAGCAAATGAATTTTCAATAGGGAATATTCCAAAAGAACCACCTATCAAAATGGAGGCTAGAATACCAAATAATACAAATTTTTTGTCCATTTTACAAGGTCGACTAAATTATAGTTAAAAAGAATTGCTCACTATTCATCACTGTAAACTAAGTTTTTGAGGTATTAACAAGATTGACAAAAAACTTGTGTAATGAGATATCTTTAGTAAGTTCAGGATGAAACGAAGTACCAATTACATTACCTTTTTTGACTGCAACTATTCGCTCATTAAATTTTGATAGAACTTCTATATCAGAACCAACGTCTGAAACAGATGGTGCTCGGATAAAGACTCCATTAAATTTTGGAATATTAATCGAGTCCATAGATACATCAGCTTCAAAGGATTCTTTTTGTCGTCCAAAGGAGTTTCTTTCTAGTTTGATATCAAGAATATCTAAAAGAGGTTGACCAGTTTTTCCAACAACACGATCATCAGCTGTTTTTGAAAGCATAATCATACCAGCACATATTCCAAGTACAGGCATTCCATTTTCGATTTTTTCTTTTAGGACCTTCAACGAACCATTTACCAAAGAAAGTTGTCCAATAGTAGTACTTTCACCACCTGGAATTATCAAGCCATCTAATTGAGAAATTTCTTCAGGGGTTTTGACATCAGTTACTTTTCCATCAATTCCTAATTCATTGAGAGCAGCTCTTGTGGATAAGAGATTTTCTTGAACATCACCTTGTATGGATAAGATTCCAACATTAAGACTCATGAAGAACCACCACGTTCCTGCATACGTAATTTGAGTGTGTTCACATCTAATCCCAACATAGATTGTCTTTCATCAATCATTTTTTGAGCTTCTTTGACTTTATCAGATTCATTCCAAAAAGTAGTAGCCAAAACTATAGCTCTTGCCCTTTCTTGTGCATCATCTGCATTAAAAATTCCAGAACCAACAAAGATTCCATCACAACCAAGAGACATTAGATATGCTGCATCAGCAGGAGTTGCAATTCCACCAGCAGCAAAATTTACAACAGGTAATCTTCCAAGTTTTGCAGTTTGTTCAACAATGTCATATGATACTTTGAATTCTCTTGCCATTCTAACTAAATCTTGATTATCACCAGAATCATAAATTGCCTTAATTGTTCTTAATTCATCATTAACTTTTTTAATATGAGTAATAGCTTCTGCTACATTTCCAGTTCCAGGTTCACCTTTTGTTCTAATCATTGCTGCACCTTCTTCAATTCTTCTTAAAGCTTCAGCCAAAGATCGTGCACCATTTACAACTGGTGTTGTAAAATCCCATTTCCAAATGTGATGAGACTCATCAGCAGGAGTTAGTACTTCAGATTCATCAATCATATCTACATCAGTTTCCTGTAGAACTAACGCTTCATTGATGTGACCAATTCTACATTTTGCCATTACTGGAATTGTCACTGAGTCCATAATGTCTTCAATAATTCTAATGCTTGCAGTTCGTGCAACTCCTCCTGCTTTTCTAACATCAGATGGAAGTTTATCTAAAACCATTACAGAAACTGCTCCAGCTTCTTCAGCAATTTGAGCTTGCTCCATTGTTGTAACATCCATTACAACTCCATTCTTTAGCATATGAGCAAAACCTCGTTTAAGAGTAGATGAGCCACGTAAAATATCAATAGAATTTATTTTTTCTGAAACTATACCTTTAGCGTCATGTCGATCACCAGATAATGGGAGCATGTTCTAATTTTTACTAGAGGTTATTTGTATCTATTCAATAATTTTAGATATAATCTGATCTAACTCATATTCAACCATAGTAATTATTGGAGGAATGAATTGTGACGTAGCGTTTGGTTCAGGCCAATAAATTTGATTGGTTCTACCATTAAGAGTCACTTTAACATTTGATTTCTGATATTCAGTTACGTTTTCTAGAATTGAGAATGATTCTGATGGAATTGCTATGAAACCAGTTTCTTTTATCAATGCTTTAATTTTATCAAGTTTTTTTTCATCTAATTTTGACCGAATATCAGGCTGGAGATATCCTTGTTCAGTTACAGAGTATTTGAGCGTACCATCGTTTTTAATATACAGAATTTCAGTTTTTTGAGCACCGACTCTTTCTGTAACACCGTACGAAATTTTCTTTAGTTGATGTTTTGTATATTCAATTTCAATGAAATCAAAAGAATTGGCTGCAGAAGTTGGAATCTCATTTTTTGTAAGTAATGGAACTGAAATTAAGAGTGCTACAATTATTGGAATAGCACCTAATGCATAATGAATTGGTTTTACCATGATTGATGAACAATTACAAATTCATGTTAATTGCAAATAAATCTTGGTTAAAAATAACTTAAAATTCAAGTCTATTTCATTCTTGTTCGTGGGGTCGTAGCCTAGCCTGGTAGGGCGACAGTATCTACAAATAGATCACCGCTAAGGGCTCCAGAGGTAAACTAAGCTAAACTGACTCACGAATGATGTAAGTTTGGAGCTGTAGTGACCCGTAGGTCGCCGGTTCAATTCCGGTCGGCCCCATGTACTATATGGGTTCATACGGTAACGTGTAGAATTTATTTTGAAAACATATGAAGATTGAAAAATTTAAAAATATTAGATATTATTTTATAATTAGAATAATGATCGGAATGAGTACTACAATAATAGAACCAACAATTGCAGCAAGTGCTTTTCCAGAGACTTTACCAGGAACCATAAATATACAAATATTCTTTGATATAAAAACAATTTAAAAATTTTTAATATCAGATGAATTTCACATTATGTGTGTATAGGTACTTTGTCTTTTTATTTATTTTATTAACTGGTGTATTTTTTATCTTTTCATCTGAAGATATTTTTGCAGAAGATACTGATACTGAATCTCAAATATCAAATGCAAGCAAAGCCCTTTTTCCTGAAGGTGTTACCATACAGCCACTTCAAATGTTAGATAGTCATGAATTAAATACAATTTTTGGTTCGAACAAAATTTTGAAATCAAAAAATGACCAAATTCCATACAGTTTAAGCCCTACCGAAAGAACACCTTACAGTAGATGGGAAAGTACATCAAATTACACATTCTAGGAAATAATTATTTTTGTTATTTCTAAAATAATACACAATCATTTTCACAAAGAAATATTTGAGAGTTTCAATTGATATGATTGGTTTGTAATTTTGTATATCCGATTCTTCAGATATTATCAAATTTGTAATAATCCATGCATTGTACAAAATTAATGAATAGTAAAAGTATAGCAACCTTATGGATTGGTTTGAACTATAGTTTTTGGTCTGAATCTTCCTATGCAGGCATAACCTGTCTCTATTCCCCACCGTTGCTTGTAATCAGTTGGAATGGATTGTATGTTGTGTGATATTTCTTTTGGTGAAATATTTGTTGCAAATGTAATGTACTGGTCTGTAAGATTTGATTTTTTTCTTGCATTCTTGTTTGGTAAAATGACTAGAGTAAATGACTCGACATGCCCTGATGCGGATTGTATCATACAATTTGAAATTGATTTTCTATCTCCATTAACATATTGTAAAATGGCATCTTTAATTCTTGGAGTCTTTTTTGCAGGCATTAGAAATTTCAAGTGTTTTTGTTTTATCACAGAAATTATTCCAGCTGTAAAAACCTCTCTATCAACTAATAACAATTTG
>JACERO010000100.1 GCA_013911135.1 Candidatus Nitrosopumilus sp.
TTTCCCACTTAGTTTGGCGTTTGCTTTTACTGATACCCCAATTAGCTACGCTGTAAATAACGAATGATTTTTCTCTGATTTTGTTAATTCTGTTTCTAATTTGATTCAATACGCTGAAGAACAGCAAATGTCTTTCTTGGTGTTGGTGCTTTTCCCGATTACATTATTTACACTAATTCGTTTTGATTCTAACATACTAAATTCAGAATCATTAAGTGTTAATGCACAAAGATTTTTTTCTTTATGTTTCATTTTGATTTTGCTTTCTCCTGTTGGTGTTATGCCATTTTACGCTTCTAGTAGTTGGGGATTGGCTTTTGCTCAAGAAATAAGCAATCAAACTTTATCCGAACCTTCAGCTGATCTAGTTGCTAACGCAACAGACACAGGAACATCTACTAACGCAACAGACACAGGAACCTCTACTAACGCAACAGATACGGGACCGCCTATTGATGTAACAGACACACTACCCACAAACTCTACAGACACAGAACCATTAGTTGAACCAATAATTGAAACAATTGACCTACTTTCTTTGTCTCAGCAAAATTCTACAAATTCATCTGAAATAATTTCAGAAAATCCCACGGATAACACAAATGAATTATACATTGACGGAACTGAGGATTTTGTAACAATTACTGATACAACATTAAATGAAATTGTCGATAAAGTAACATTCTCTACTTGGGTACTGCCTGAATATGATGGTGCTTCTGCTGAATTAACAATATTATCAAAAGAGAATTCTTTTGTTTTATCAATAAACAATGTAATTCCACCACCTCATACTGTCAAGTTTTCAATCTTTGATGGAATCACTTGGACTGAAATATCTGGTGATATGCAAATAGACAGTATTTCTCATATTGCTGCAGTAAAAAATGGCAGTTCTATTTCACTGTATGTAAATGGAACATCTCAAGGACAAATATCCTTACCTGACACCTTTGAAATGTCTGAGGGTCAATTGGATTATGCTGTTTCAGGTGACATTGCTCAATCTGATGCTGACATTGTAATTGGTGCATATGTCAACACATTACGAGGATCTCCAGAATCATCTAATCTCTTTTCAGGAATGCTTGATGATGTAGTGATATACAAAACAGCTCTTTCACAATTAGAGATACAAGAAATTTACAACAATTACATGTTGGATTATACTTTACATACTGTCAATGTTCCAACAGTTGAACTACTAAATCTGGATGTGCCGGTGCATAATGTTACCTCTACACTAGTTCATGATGAAATCGAAATAGGAAAACCTGTTACTTGGACTCAAACAATCACACTTGATAGTACTGAAAATCTTGAGGACCTAATAGTTGAAATTCCAGAAGATGCAGAAAATATTCAAATCAGTATTCCTGATGATGCTATAATCAAAGACGATTCTACTACAAACTCTATGACGGTAATGGCTTCACTTGATATGGTCACAACAAAACTATCAGACGAAATATTACAAGAAGATAAGCCAACAAAATTATTTATTATTGATCAAAGTGCCACAGAGTATTCCATTACCTTTGAAACCCCTCCGCCAAGTATAGTGGAAACTGATCTTTCTACTGAAAACTCATTTAACAAAAATCTTAATGTTTCCCATGAATCAGCTTTACACTATACCAATGTAACATCCTTTGCCGACATCCCCGAAGAACTTGTTTTACAAGGAATTGAATTCCATCTGTATTGGTTAGTAAATGGCTCGATGGTGGATATACTAGATGATCCACAATTTGATGTAGAGTTTGTTGATACTAATGATAACGGATTAGTTGATAGAATTCAGTGGGTTCCGCAATTATCTGAAAAAGAATTTGCAGTTCAGGCAGACATAACTGACAAAAAACCAGTTGATGTTCCTTCTAAACTGGATTTAATGAAACAGAAATTGGATAGTGGTTTTTATGAAAGTTCTTAATCTTATGAATTCTCGTGCTGCAGGTAAATTACTTAGTCCTCTTTCAGTCACAAATACAGCAGAAACACTTGCTGAACCAGTACCTGAATATTATGATGTGATAATATTACCTCTCAGAAATTCTGATACTGAAGATCTACAAACAACAATTGAACTTAACAAAGATCAAATTGTAGATGATTTACTAACAAATTATAATGCAAAGAATGTCTACAAAGGACAAAAACTATCTTTTGTTACTGCAAGTGTTCCTGTAATCGAGATCCCAATATTAGTTGATGATAAAATCATCAGTCTCATCAGCGATGGTGAACTATCTCTTAATGAAGATCTCCAAATATCCAAACAAGTAATATATTCGATTGGTATTTCCCCCGATGATAATCTTGATGGTTTTGGTACAAAAGTTGCACAAGTAGAATTTGGTATTGATCAAACACATCCCAATATTATCGTAGGTGTTGGTGAAACTATTGTAAAACAAACATTCTGTACTGAATCATTATGTATTACAGACAATAATCCTATACTCCAAATTCATTGTATGATGATATCTTTGATCATGGTACACATGTTGCAGGAATTATTGCCGGAAAAGCTGGTGCACCTCCACATGACGATAAAGCTGGTGTAGCACCTGGTACAGAATTATTTAATGTAAAACTAAATTCTACTGCAGCTCTTGTACGTGCATTTGATTGGGCTGTGCTTAACGACGCAGATATTGTAAACATGAGTTTAGGAATAGATGTTGGTGGAGGAATATCTGAACTCTGTAAAGATCCTACGCCTACTGTAGCTGTAACAATAATTGCTGATGAAGTAGTTGACGCAGGAGTATTATTTGTAAAATCTGCAGGAAATCGTGGTTCTGTACCTCCAATTGACTACACTATCACTAGTCCTGGCTGTGGTTATAACGTATTTACTATAGGCAATCTGAATGACATGGATACTCCAGGAAGTTCAACTACGTGGCAAGTTCATGGTACTAGTAGTAGAGGACCTTCTAGTCAAGTAGGTGTCTTTACTGATGAAAGAATTAAACCAGAAGTTGTAGCACCAGGATCTAGTATATTTTCACATAACAATGCAGGATCATTTTCTATTTTGAGTGAGTTTGATGGTACCCTAATTACTGGAACCAGTTTTGCTCCTCCTCACGTCACGGGTCTTGCATCTCTTATCAAACAAGCGAATCCAACATTTACTCCAATTGAAATGAAATCTGCAATCATTGCTGGTGCTGATTGGGCAAATCCTCTTGTTAAAGATACTATAATCAATCCTGCTACTCCATTTACTGCAGTTACTTACGAATCATTAACTGGAATTGGTAAAACTAACTTTGATGCATGGGGATTAGGATTGATAAATGCAACTAAAAGTATAGACCTGGTACGTAACGGCAATGTAATTCTTGATAAAATGTTGGGAATCGGCCCTGCAAATAAATTAACTTATACTTTTACTGTAACTTCTAATGAAGTAAATCAAGAGCAAAGAATAATTTTAACATGGCTATCCCATGGATTTAGTGTTCCATTAACAAATCCAGTTAATCCGCAACAGTTGAGCAATTTGACTCTTTCACTGCAAGATCCATCTGCACTTATAATTGCAGATAGTACATCTAAAGTTCAAAATAATGAATTTGTAATCTTTACTCCAACAGTTCAGGGAGTGTATACAATTGAGGTTTCTGCCGAGTTTATCGATGTATTAGTTGGTACACCATTAGGTAGTCAAGAATTTGCATTAGCTAGTACTGTTAGACTGAATGAAGCAAATCAACCTCCAATTGCTGTTAATGATGATGCATGTACTCAAACAGGACAACTAGTCACAATATTTGCAACAGAAGGTTCTATGGGTATGGGTGTTGACACTGATGGCGATGGTGATACTCTTTCAATATACTCTGTTGATGATAGAGAAGCACCAGATGGAATCGTAACATTTACTTCAAGTTCACCTTCTGGTGGACTAATTCAATTTAGACCTGATGGTGGATTTAACGGAGATAACGTAATTCGATATACTGTATCTGATGGAAATGGAGGATTTGACATTGGTAGAGTAGATGTAACAGTACAATCAGAACCATGTACTAATCTGGCACCTACTGCTAATAGTCAATTTATAGAGATTCCAGAAGCTGCATCATCAACATCAACAACTATTACATTATCTGCAAGTGATCCTGATGGCAATACTTTATCATTTGAGATAATAACTCTACCCGTCAATGGTAATGTTGATCCAATAGTTGATATTCCAAACCTTAGTCCAACCCTAGCAGAAGTTACATACTTCCCCAATTTTGGTTACCTTGGTTCTGATTTCTTCTAGTTTAACGTAACAGATCCATCTGGTGCAGAATCAACAGGCACAATTACTATTGAAGTAGTTACAGTTTCAATAACTGATCCTACTGCATTTTCGCAAAATGTCACAACTGTGGAAGATCTTCCAATTAATATCATTTTAACTGGCTCTGATCCTGAAGGAGATCCACTAACATTTACAATTGCACAACAACCAAGTGATGGAACACTTTTACCAGATCCTCCTACGCCTTTGGGACCAACTTCTGCAATGGTAACATACACACCAGATCAATTCTTTGATGGACTAGATGACTTTGTTTTTAGAGTATCTGATGGAATAACAACAGATACTGCTAAAGTATTTGTGACAGTAACACCATTTTCTAATTCTCCACCTAGTGCTGCCCCTGACTCATTTGAAGTTGCAGAGGATTCATCAATACAATTCTTGAATCTTACCAAAAATGATTCTGATCCTGACACACCATTATTTGGTGATGTAGTTACTGTTTTTAGTATAGATACGTCTCAAACAATTGGCGCTACTATAACAATATCTGCTGATAGCAAAGGAGTAGATTTCACACCTGATCTTGACTTTGATGGAACTGCATCATTTACATATATTGCAACTGACGGAATGGCGCAAAGTGCTATTGCCAATGTTGCCGTTACTGTAACTGGATCACCTGATCAACCTATTGCAGTAACTGACACTGCATCTGTTGCAGTAAATTCATCACCAGTAAACATCAAAGTTCTGATCAACGATATAGACGTAGACACAGGTGATGTCTTGTCAGTCACTGCAATTGATGACACTGGAACTGATGGAATTGTTACATTAGTAAATAGTACTGATGTGTCATTCCAACCAGATCTTGACTTTGAAGGTATGACTAGTTTTGGTTATACTGTAACTGATAGTTTTGGATTAGATGCTAACGGTACTGTCAATGTAAATGTAAACTCTCTAGAAGGACTAGCTCTTTTTGTAACCAGTGCTAGTTTCACAAATAAAATAATAATGTATGATGCAGCTTCTGCCACTCTTATTGGTGATTTCATTGGATCTGGAGTTGGCGGACTTAATTTGCCATATAATATAAAATTTGCATCAGACGGTGATGTATATGTAAGTAGTCTTAACACAAATTCAATTTTACACTATCATGGTAACAGTGGCGATTTCATTGAAACTGTAATTGACAGTGGTGATGGCTTGAGCACTCCAAGCAAATAGCTATCGGACCTAATGGTAACGTGTATGTTGCATCTGGTAGCAACGACAAGGTATTCAGATATGATACCAACACTGGTCTGGTTGATGAATTTGCAAGTACTACTACACTTTTTGGACCAACAGGTATTACATTTGGTCCAACACCTGATGATGATCTATATGTGGCATCTCTCAATGGGGATTCAATTATTCGTTTACAAGGACCTAATGATCCAAGTCCTGGAACTGTTATTGAAACATTCGTAACATCTGCTGGTAGTGGTGGATTAGATAGACCAGATGGAATAACATTTGGTCCTGATGGCAATCTTTATGTCGCCAGCTCATCAACAAATCAAGTTTTACGTTACCAAGGTCCAAATGCTGGAAGTCCTGGAACATTTATCAGCATCTTTGTTACTGCAAATTCTGGTACTCTTGATATCCCCCATGGATTGGAATTTGGACAAGACGGTAATCTTTATGTCGCCAGCTTTAACAGCAAAGTCCTAAGATATGATGGTACTACAGGTGCATTCATGGATGAGTTTGTTCCTCCTGGCGCAGGAGGACTCGTTGAATCATTTGGTTTGACGTTTGCACAACGTCCTGTTACCCCTACTGTTCCAGATCCAATAGATGATCTAACTATTCCTAACATATTTTCCACACAACTAGATTTGTCTTGGAGCGCACCATTTGATGGCAATTCCCCAATCACTGGTTACAGAATTGATAGAGAGTCACCAATAGGTGGTGGATTTACAGTAATTGTTTTAGATACTGGTAGTCCATCTACGACATTCCCTGATCCTGGTTTGATGTCTAGTACTGAATACAACTATAGAGTATTCCAGTAGATGGGAAAGTACATCAAATTACACATTCTAGGAAATAATTATTTTTGTTATTTCTAAAATAATACACAATCATTTTCACAAAGAAATATTTGAGAGTTTCAATTGATATGATTGGTTTGTAATTTTGTATATCCGATTCTTCAGATATTATCAAATTTGTAATAATCCATGCATTGTACAAAATTAATGAATAGTAAAAGTATAGCAACCTTATGGATTGGTTTGAACTATAGTTTTTGGTCTGAATCTTCCTATGCAGGCATAACCTGTCTCTATTCCCCACCGTTGCTTGTAATCAGTTGGAATGGATTGTATGTTGTGTGATATTTCTTTTGGTGAAATATTTGTTGCAAATGTAATGTACTGGTCTGTAAGATTTGATTTTTTTCTTGCATTCTTGTTTGGTAAAATGACTAGAGTAAATGACTCGACATGCCCTGATGCGGATTGTATCATACAATTTGAAATTGATTTTCTATCTCCATTAACATATTGTAAAATGGCATCTTTAATTCTTGGAGTCTTTTTTGCAGGCATTAGAAATTTCAAGTGTTTTTGTTTTATCACAGAAATTATTCCAGCTGTAAAAAACTCTCTATCAACTAATAACAATTTG
>JACERO010000099.1 GCA_013911135.1 Candidatus Nitrosopumilus sp.
AGGGACTTGGTATACAGTATGCAGGGTCAGGGTGCAGGGACTTGGTATGTGGGGACTAGGGTCAAGGTACAGTCAGGGACTTGGTATACAGTATGCAGGGTCAGGGTGCAGGGACTTGGTATGTGGGGACTAGGGTCAAGGTACAGTCAGGGTCTTGGTATACAGTATGCAGGGTCAGGGTGCAGGGACTTGGTATGTGGGGACTAGGGTCAAGGTACAGTCAGGGACTTGGTATACAGTATGCAGGTTCAGGGTGCAGGGACTTGGTATGTGGTCGGGGTACAGTCAGGGACTTGGTATACAGTATGCAGGTTCAGGGTGCAAGGACTTGGACTGGGGTCGGGGTACAGTCAGGGACTCGGTATACAGTATGCAGGGTCTACCCGACCCTAGCCCCACATTCCTGACCCTGACTGTACTCAAGTCCATGCATCCTAACCCTACATGCTGTATACCAAGTCCCTGACTGTATCCTGACCTTTGCATACCAATCCCTGGACCCTCCCTACATACTACATACCAAGTCCCAGACTGTACCCCGACCCAAGTCCCTGCACCCTCAGTATTAGAGCTCACATTAGACACACGTGTCTAATCATATTTTTTTCCTGTCTACTGTGTGTCGTATGTTTTTTACTTGTTTTCCATCTCATTTTCTTAAGCTCTTTGCTACACATCTCCTGGCAGCCGACATTCCGACTCCACAACGAGGTTTTTGGCGAATGTGATGCATCCGTTCAATAGCCTCACACTTCAAACCAAAGATCGAGGCCTGGTCTGCCGCTCACGACATCTTATCCATAGCACCAGAACAGGTTGGTACATACGTATATGCAGAGCTCTGGTGGCAATACTAGAAATAACAGCTGTTTTCCAACCAAAACGGCAAAACGACTGACCCAAGTTCCCTTTTGCTCGGACATGAATCCCATAGGCTTTCTATTGTGTCCTTAGCAAATCCTACCATGCTAGGACACCAAAACTCGATCCTTATTTCCAGCCCTGATAGTCTACCTTCACTTGTTGCCTTAGAAATCAGCGATAGCTTCAGAACTTCTGCTGAACTTCTGCTACCAGCAGATAGCTCATTCTTATGCTGCTAATGGCATGTACTCTGTCGTCTCTCTGTACATAGGTACTCGAAGTTGTCAGAAGCAACTATGACCAAGCTTCACACAACTGGTAAGCCGAATGAATTGTGTACAGTAGAACCTCACATGTATGTCCGGCCCCCACTTATCCAACTGCTCTGATTATCCAAACACCACTTTAACGAGATTCATGGCTTTTGGGTGCGCATTAAATAGAATTCAGCACATACTCCGTTGAAAATGTATTATCCGAACCTGTCCCATTGAATTTGGATAAGTGAGTAGTCAAACGGGTCTACCGTAAACCTGCCCAAAAAATTATAACAGCAGCTAGGAACAGGGGGATACAAGAAGTGGTTGACCTCTTGACCCTTGTGTGTGCATATTATTAGGGAGTGTGGTTGTGTATTCAGGGTTCTGCCCAGGATTTCAGAAGTGGTGGCTAAAATAATGCACCCATTTGCCCAACCGCACTCTATAACCCTCTTCTTTCCAAAGTATTTCAAAAGAGACGTGATCACTTAGCTAGCTGTAAGAGCCAAAGGTAAACAGCAGAGGAGGTTGGACACTGTCATGTTAGTCTCGTTCCCAGACCCCCCATTCGTCAGGAAATTGCTGACTCAGCAAACAATGATAATTTGTGATCGCCTTCTTGCTGCCATTTCTACATTTGCAGAAGCGTTCTGGTAGCATAAGACACCTAGCTATACATGCGTTATTTTGACTAAATTTATTCTTGGTGTGCAGAAAAAATTCCTGACATTGCAAAAACTGACCAAAAAAGTAAGGCTACAGCTAGCTATGTTGATTTTACCAACTATCTGCCGTTACCACAAACGGGGCATCAAGTGCAAGTGGGGAGACAGATGCCTATTCTCGCATGGTAAGACGACACAACCATACACATCAAATGCATGGTGTCCGCATAACTACAATAAAGTTTCTGGTATCAACTTTTTCTATTTCACTGCACATGCTCAGTACAAAAACAATGAGCAAAAAAATCCCTTCAATTCTGTTTGTGTGGCTTTAATTTGAAGAATTTATTTTGGTGGCAATTAAATCTTCCTCTAATTTGCATCTGAGGTAGCTATGTAAACTCAGCTCTAGCTATTATCTCATAGCTGAGTGTTGCAGTAATATCTTTGGGCACTAGATTCCGGCTCCCTCCACTCATGCATAGCTACCGCAATTGCCGTAATTCAAGTGCCACAATAAGTGCCACTTGCAATAATAATGTGGTATGGTGGCGATTACGGTAATAATAGACGCCTGGCCTCATCCCCGAAACCACTTGACCAGAAACTAAATCATTAATGGAGTGGCCAAATTTCAATGTCATAGCTAGCTATTTGCCAAAGAGGGTGTTATATAGTAACATTAATTTGTTTATAGCTGATATCGGTGGTCGCTCAAGATCAAGATCATGATCAAGATCAAGCAGCAAAGGTGGTAGAGGTGTGCCAGCTCAGGCCATTGAGTGTCAGCAGCGCTGTGCGTGAAAAACACAGTGGGCATTCCCAAGGCATCCACCATGGCAATCAGGTTGCCCCTCTGCTTGTACCAGTACTGGTTGGTCCCACGCAGGCTGCTGGCATAGTGCAACACTCTGCTGGCAAAGCTATCTCCCTCGTGGCCGACCATGTCCCTCAGTTCGTCTAGCGTGAGACGAGCATCTTTGGGGTGCTTATTTATGTAGATCCTGCCAGTCTGGAGAGCACGCCACCTAAACATCGTGTTGAGGGCAAAATAGCGGAACCGTGGGTGCTTTGCAAACTGGCCGTCTCCGTACCGCAGCAGGTGCTTGAAATAGTTGCCGCACGTGATGAGGTTCTGTCTCGGAGCCAGAAACTCGCCGGCACCCGTGGGAAACAGAGTGGGGAAAGCACACGAGATGTACCCCTCAGTGGTGAACTCGTTGAAGGGCTTGTCTCCCTTTGGCGGCCAGGGCACAGTCTGATCTTTTTCCCCAGACTGGCGTTCCTTCAGGGACTTGAAGATGCTCTCCTGCTCTGTCAGTTTTCGAGCAGCAACAGGAACGAATGAGCCAGTGTCCTGGGGATCTGCATCATCCGTGGGCTGCAGGTCTTCCTCGTCATTGACGTCAACCTTCACGTCAACTCCACAGAGGCCCGTCAGATTTCCGTCTTCCGGGAGCTCATCGAGGGCAGCACGGCTAATTTCAATGTTCCTATAGTACTTGTTGTGCTGCTTCAGCCACCGGAGAGCACGCAAGACGACAGATTTTCTGACTCTGAAGTCGCGGTGGGAGCTGTCTGAGCCTTCTTTTCTCACCAGGATGACATCAAGCTCGGCCGGCAATCTCAGAAGACTGCTAGCAAATTGAGTGATGTCCTGTGGCAAGTTGATCACATGGCCCTTGTAGCCGTACTGCCCATGTGGTAGACGGTAGATGGACATGAAGGGCATTACCGCCGAAATCAGCATTTCTTCTGCCTGTGACAATCCCTAGATAATTATTAAGAGTTTCACTAATAATCTATTAGAGTTATAGTACAGAAGTCCCTATTGTATCAAACTGTGGTATTAATTCATAACCACATTTTAAAAATTTTCAGTGTCAATAGCTATTTTGTTTGTAGCTACGAAGCCCCACTTGGCAGACGAGTAGAGCAGGAGCCAGCGAGGACGTACAAAATCCTTGCAATTGAGTTTTGTTTTTATCTCCTACAGCCATCCCCCTCTCTCCCCCAGGCCATTTCTTTCCTTGTTGAGTTAGTTAGAACAAATAAGAGCATGGTTTACTGTGGACTTTTTAACCTTATTTTTTTTTGCATTAATTTTGCTAGTGGTATTTGGTAAAGCCGCCAGAGAATAGCACCTCTTCCTTGCCAAATACCACAACAAACCATGCTTACTAATTTCATAACTACGTAGTTTTAAACTCGCCTGCAATTCAGCAGGTACTTTGCCTGGATGCATGTCGTTGGCAAAAGAATACGGAGTGTGCTTGTCACGAGCACACCTCAGACATTGTGACTTTCATGCCAGGGAACTTAATTCTCCATGCATGCGATACATGAATTGTGGCCATTTCCTTGTGGAAAGAGCGCATGGAGACTTGTACACTGTGCTGCTCAAGGAGAGGGAGGTGAGGTTCCAAATGTGTATTTTTCACCTTCTCAGATCTGCAGCCAGCCTTTGGTGTTGGCGGGTAGACATCTGTTTTTAGTCTTGTTGCTCTCTCCATGTGCACAGGAAATGATATAAAACCACGAATATTTATACGGGTGTATGATTGGTGTGAATGGTGTGAATGATGTATATGTAGTGGCCCTTTACAACTACAGTGCTACCCATCTAGAGAGTAGATTTTCGCTTTAGGAAATAAAATTGATGTTTCTTTGAGTTAAGAGCCCATTCTTTGCAAGCAGACCTGCTTTTTGGTTTTCTAAAATTGTACCAAGTGTCAGCTTCCAATCGTGTGGTTTTCTCGCTGTTGGTGCCCCAGGCATAAATTTCCTTTTCTATGGGTTTTCTATAGGAGTAGCTACCTCGTACTTTTAGGCCTAAAAAACTACAAATATTGGAGTTAAGGGACAAAATTTGTTTCATGGGTTCGGAAATACCTTCTCTCTACCTGTGCCAAATATAACATGATAAGTATTAAGGTTCCATTTTTAGAACAGGATATTCTATTTACTTATAAGACAGCTAGAGTGGGCGTGACAGTGGGTGTGGTCACCAAAGTGGTGCCTTTCGCAAAGATACCCACAATGTCATACGAACATGCAATATAAACATCATGAACTCTCTGTGGAGCCAAAACTATGCAACGCTTCCTATAATTGCAACATTTGTGAGCAAAAATCTACTCTCTAGGCGGGCAGCACTGTACTTCCTGGAAAATATATTCAGAACGTGGTGCATGTTTACTACTGCCTTCTAGAACTACTACTCATGCAATTCCTTTGATGTTGGGCTACAAGGTGAGGTATCCTACCATAGTCACACGATATCTAAATGAGAGTTTGAAATGAGCCCACACAGCATTAAAATATTTTGTCTGCCAGCTTATCATTGGGCAGGTGTCAGCTGTCCCATGCATAATGCAGTTGGTAGCATGATAGTTAGCTACACCATGCAGGTTTAGCTACTTCCTAGCAGCTAGATCATCCGGGACACACCTTGCAAATTTTGTTCTATGATGTGATGTTCATAGAATCACATGTGACATAATAATTATATTTAATAGACCACACAAGTTGTAATAGCTGTCTACATAAAAACAACAACATAAAAAGTGCTAATGTGTCCAGTTAATAATCATCACCAGGAGGATCGAAATTGACAGAGAAGTCTTGAGGCTTTTCATTGAAGCCATCCAGATCAGCCTAGAGAAGGAAATCATGACTAGCTACGTACGCATTTGCATTGGCAATTTTAACCCATACAACTAGGGGCTAAGGCATGGTTTAGCTATATTGTGTACTAGCTCCAATCAATATGAATCATTCAAGGACAAGACAGCACATGACATGACAGATATACTCCAAGTACAGGAAATGACAATTGACCACAATAATGATAATTGATGATACTGAGGAAATACATTACACTAATCAAAAGAAGGTCTAAACCAGTTTGGCTGGTTTCGATCACGGTGGGGATAGGTCTTGGGCAGAACATTGGGGTTGGTCCGAGTGGGAGTACGTGATGGGGTTGGAGCTGATGTGGGTGGTACGGACGGAAGGATGGGTGGAGCTGAGGTACGTGGTGGGGATGGAATCGATGAGTTCGGGTTTTGCACTGGTGGCATCTCTTGGCCCCTGCTTCATCTTGAACTGCTGGCCCTGGCCGCTCAGTTGCCACAGGTACCACCACTGGTACCGCCATTGGTAGTGCTACTGGATGGGGATGGAGCTGGACGTCGATGTCTCCAGAAACAGCTGAATCAGAGTCTGGTGCTGAGTCCCCCTTGTACAGCATTAGCTGATCAGCATGGCGTTTCCAGACTTGACCGTCAACCTTGACTTCATAGTTGGCTGGTCCCAACTGTTCGAGTATGCGCCCTACCAACCACGGAGGACCATCTCGCATATTCTTCACCAGTACAGCTTGTCCCACACGGTACTCCTGCCTTCGTGAGTGCCGGTCATGGTACTTCTTCTGTTTCTGTTGCCCCTCACGCACCTGTTCCTCTACAGATGGCCGTAGAAGGTCCAACCGCGTCCTCAGCTTTCTCTTCAGAAATTAGAGTTCAGCCGGTGTCACCCCAG
>JACERO010000053.1 GCA_013911135.1 Candidatus Nitrosopumilus sp.
TTTTTGCATGGCTCAAATGTGGATTTCATAGAACTGCAATCAGATACGAGAAGAATTGTGATAACTATCTTGGATTTGTTTACTTGGCATCAATTCTGATGTATTGGAGGGTTTTAGGATGAGTTGTACGATCAAATATGATATAAAGGTACCGTACTATACCGTAATAGTTGCATGCCTGAGAAACGAATTATTTTAGACAAAAACAGTACCAACAAAACATACTCATCAATTTAAATAATAAATCACTAAAATTCTGTCTATGGGTGAACACATTTGAAAACTCTCAAGCAAAAGTAATACCCCTAGATTTATCTGAAAACCAATTTCAAATTTATAATAAAATTTCTAGAAACTATTCACACTCATTTCTCTTTGAATCATTAACAGGTCCTGAAGTACTAGCTGAAACATCAGTTATGGGGTTTGATCCAAAAATAATTCTCAAAGGATATTCGGATAAGGTGGAAATAATTAGAGGTAAAAAAACAGAGACCATACAAACCACAGACCCATTTGGAGAACTAAAAAAACTCTTAGGAAGATCAGACGATCAAAGTTATCGATATTTAGGAGGAGCAGTAGGAGTAGTGAACTATGATGCAATAAGACTAGTTGAGCAAATCCCTGATACTCACAATTCACTGCAACCACTAATGGAGTTTGGAATTTATGATGATGGGATATTGTATGATAATTTACACAAAAAACTATTCTACTTTTATCACGATGAAAATAGATTTGATAAGATAAAGATGGGTGATGATACATTTGGAGATTTTCATTCATCGGAGGTAATACTAAACATGAATGAGGAAAAATTTTCAGATATTGTTAACAAGGCAAAAAAATTAATTCACGATGGAGATATTTTTCAAGTGGTATTATCTAGGAAATTTGCATTTGAAAATAAGGGCGATAATCTAACACTATACAAAACATTACGCAAGCTAAATCCATCACCTTACATGTATCATCTAAAACAAGGCTCCAAAACAATCATTGGTGCATCTCCTGAAATGTTAGTTAGAATTACTGATGACAAAGTAGAGACTTTTCCAATTGCTGGAACCAGGGAAATAACTGATGACAAAGAAAAGAACAAACAGTTAGCGGACGAATTACTGCATGACGAAAAAGAATTAGCAGAGCACACAATGTTAGTTGATTTGGGACGAAACGACATAGGTCGAGTATGCAAGTATGGGACAGTTCACCCAGAATCTCTAATGCAGATAAAACAATTTAGTCATGTTCAACATATAGTTACACATGTGGTAGGCAGTTTGGCGCCTGAAAATGACATGTTTGATGCATTCAAGGCAGTGTTTCCAGCAGGAACAGTATCTGGTGCACCCAAAGTTAGAGCAATGCAAATAATTGATAAATTGGAAACTGAAGCAAGGGGTCCATATGCAGGAGCTGTTGGGTATTTTTCATTTAATGGATGCTGTGATTTTGCAATAGCAATTAGAAGTATATTCATTGATGGAGACAAAGGATTTGTTCAATCAGGAGCAGGAATTGTTTCAGATTCCATTGCAGAATACGAATTCAAAGAAACGGAACACAAGGCAGGTGCAATGCTTCAAGCATTAAAGGAGGCAACAAAATGAAATTTTTAATCATTGATAATTACGATTCATTTGTGTATAACATTGCACAATACCTTGGAGAGCTTGGTGTAAAATCAGATGTAATTCGAAATGATAAAATCAGATTAAATGAGATTAAAGAGAGAAATTATGATGCAATAATAATTTCTCCAGGTCCTGGAACTCCAGAAGAGAAGAAATACTTTGGAGTATGCTCAGAGGTGATAAAAGACATAGGAGCAACTACTCCAATCCTTGGAGTTTGTCTTGGACATCAAGGAATCATTCATGCATTTGGCGGCAAAGTTACAAACGCAGGATGTGTAAGACATGGAAAGACTAGTCCAGTTGATCATAACAATTCAGAACTATTCAAGGATGTAAAAAATCCATTTAGAGCAACAAGATATCATAGTCTGGTAGGAGATAAGACAATAATTCCAGATGTATTAGAAGTAACAGCTACTGCTGCTGATGATGGAGAAATTATGGCAATAAAACACAAAAATTATCTAATTGTCGGAGTACAATTTCATCCAGAATCAATAATGACTGAAGAAGGTAAAAAAATTCTAGAGAACTTTATTAGACAGGTGAAAGAAAAATGATTTCAGACTTAATTAAAAAATTAGAAACAAAGACAGACTTGACATATGATGAGATAAACAATGTAATGACAGACATTCTTTCAGGAAATACAAATATCCAAGAGAATACAGATTTTCTATCCCATCTAGCAAAGAAAGGAGAGACGGATGATGAACTACTTGGAATGCTTAACAAAATGCAGGAATTATCTCTAAAAATTGAACCTAAAAATGCAGGAATCATTATTGACATGTGCGGTACAGGTGGCGACAAGCTTCAAACATTCAATGTATCAACTACAGCATCATTTGTAGTAGCTGCTGCTGGAGGAATAGTTGCAAAGTATGGAAATCGCTCAAGTTCGGGGGTGTCTGGAAGTGCAGATATTTTTGAGTATTTTGGATATGATCTAAATCAAGAACCATCACAAATTGCACAAATTTTAGAAAAGCATAAAATTTGTTTCATGTTTGCACAAAAGTTTCATCCAGCAATGAAACATGTAGGTCCAGCTAGAAAACAACTAGGTAAAAGAACTGCTTTCAATCTTTTAGGTCCACTCTCAAATCCAGCAGGAGTTAAAAATCAACTAATTGGTGTATTTTCAATTGACTACCTTGATAGATTACCTGCAATTCTAAAAAGAAAAGGTGGAGAAAATATTATGACTGTACGTTCGGATGACGGAATGGATGAATTCTCCACTAGTGCAACAAATAGAGTATGTATTTTAAGAAAAGACAAAGTATTGATGAATGCAATTGATCCTGAAGTTGTAGGATTGCACAAATCATCACTAAAAGATATTCAAATTAAAACAAAAGATGATGCAATCAAATCGTTTGTAGGAGTTCTAAATAATACTGCAAACCAAGCAATGATTGAAACTACTGCACTAAATGCAGCTGGAGGATTAGTTATTTCAAATATTGCAAATAATTTTGAAGAAGGAGTAGAGATTGCACTAAACACAATTAAAGATGGAAAAGCATTCAAGACTTTGGAGAACTTTGTGACAGACACTGGAGACATTTTAAAATTAAAGGAGATAATATGATGGCTGAGAATATTTTAAAAAGATTGGTAACTAATTCACAAACAGCAATTGATGATGGAACATATGACATAGATGTAAATCTGGAAAAATCAAGCAAGGACCTTATTCACATTATCAAGACAAATCCTCATCCGACACTTTTAACTGAGATAAAATTTGCATCACCTTCTCTTGGGAAAATTAGAACCCTAACAGATCCTGCAAGTATAGCAAGACAGATGATTGCAGGAGGCTCAAAAGCATTATCAGTCCTTACTCAACCCAATCTATTTCATGGCTCACCAGAATATTTCATAAAAGTCAGAGAGGCAGTGGATATTCCATTATTGATGAAAGATATCATGATAGAAAATATCCAAATAGACGCTGCAAAAAAAATTGGTGCAGATTACATACTATTGATTCAATCATTATTTGATCAAGGATTTCTCAAGGAGATTGATGAGTTTATTGAGTATGCTCACAAAAAAGAATTGAAAATTCTTCTTGAAGTGCATACAAAACAGGAATTTGAAAATGCATTAAAAACAAAATCTGATCTTATTGGAATTAACAACAGGAATTTAGATACATTAGAAATTGATCTAAAAACTACCGAGACAGTTCTTGAAGGATACGAAAAGTCAAGACTGATTCTATCAGAGAGTGGAATTGGAACTGTGGAGGATATTCAATATTTAAAAAAGTCTGGTGCAGATGCTTTTCTAATAGGCTCAAGCATTATGAAAAGCGATAATATCGAAGAACAAGTTAGAAAATTGGTGAGAGCATATTGAGATATCCTAAGAATGGTAGATTTGGAGAATTTGGTGGAAAGTATATTCCAGAAACACTAGTTCCGGCAATTGAAGAGTTAGAAGAGAATTATCTTAAATTCAAAGATGACAAAAATTTCAAAAAGGAACTAGATTATTATCTCAAAGTGTATGCAGGACGCCCAACTCCATTATACTATGCAAAAAATTTGTCAGAAAAACTAGGCGGTGCTAAAATCTATCTCAAACGAGAAGATTTACTTCACGGAGGAGCACACAAAATCAACAATACACTAGGTCAAGCACTTCTTGCAAAAAAGATGAAAAAGAAAAGAATTATTGCAGAAACAGGTGCAGGACAACACGGGGTTGCTACTGCAATGGCATGTGCTGCCTTAGGAATGAAGGCTGAAGTATACATGGGATACAAGGATACAATTCGTCAAAAGCTAAATGTGTTTCGAATGGATTTGCTTGGTTGCAAAGTTTATCCAGTAAATTCTGGTTCAAAGACACTAAAAGATGCAATTAATGAAGCAATTCGTGATTGGATAACTAATGTAGAGACAACATACTATCTGTTAGGATCTGCTGTAGGTCCACATCCATATCCAGTAATGGTTAGAGATTTTCAAAGTGTCATTGGAAATGAGATTAAAGTACAGATGAAAAAAATTAACAAAACTGCAGATAGTGTAATAGCATGTGTTGGGGGAGGATCAAATGCAATTGGAACATTTTATCCACTAGTTGACTCAAATGCTGAAATTATTGGAGTAGAGGCTGCAGGTCAAGGATTAAAATCAAAATTGCATTCAGCAACCTTGTCAGCTGGAACTAAAGGTGTTTTACATGGCATGATGACATATTTACTTCAAGATAATGAAGGACAAATTACAGAAACGCACAGTATTTCAGCAGGATTAGACTATCCAGGTGTAGGGCCAGAGCATTCATACTATAAAGACACAAAACGAATAAAGTATCATTCAGCTACTGATGCAGAAGTAATTGATGCATTCTTAATGCTAACTAGAACAGAAGGAATTATTCCAGCACTTGAATCAGCTCATGCAATAGCTGAGGCAGTTAAAGTAGCACGAAAAGGAAAGAAATCAGAATCAATAGTTGTAACACTTTCTGGAAGAGGAGATAAAGACGTTGAAGAAGTACAAAATTATTTGAAGAGAAATGTCAAAGATTAAAGAAAAATTCATAGAACTTGAGGCTAAAAATCAAAAGGCCCTGATATCATACATCATGGTAGGATTTCCAAATGAAAAAGCAACCATTTCAACTGTAAGAGGGCTAGTAAAGGGAGGAGCAGATATTATAGAACTAGGTTTTCCATTTTCAGATCCCATAGCTGATGGACCAGTAATTCAGAATGCAAGTACAGCATCACTCAAAAAAGGTACTAAAATTAACAAATTTTTCAATATTGTAAAAAAAATCAGAAAAGAAACAGACATTCCACTAGTATTGATGACATACACTAACATCTTGTATCACAAGGGGTATGCAAAATTTATCTCAGAGGCAAAAAAAGCTGGAATTGATGGATTCATTCTTCCAGATATGTCAATTGAGGAATCAAAAGAATATCTTAAAGCTGCTAAAAATAATGCAGATGCAATATTTCTAGTATCTCCAAACACTAACAAGACAAGAATACAAAAGATTGCCAAAATATCAACTGGGTTTTTGTATCTTGTTGCAGTTTATGGTACAACAGGAGTTAAAACAGGAATTAAAAATTACACAATAAAAGCAATCAAAGATATTAAAAAACAAACCAAGGGGAAAACTCCTGTTGGTGTAGGATTTGGAATTTCAACTCCGGAGGATGTAAAAAAATACATCAAGGTAGGAGCAGATGCAGTGATTGTTGGTAGTGCATATTTGAAATTAATTGAAAAAACACCACAAAATAAACTAGAATCAAAGATTGCATCATTTACAAAAAGTCTAAAAAAACAAACAATTCTTTAAGATAAATTAAGAGCCGGTAGAGAGTCGGGTCAAGCATACAAACTGCCATGGAGGGGAGTCTTAGTGATGACCACCATTCTAGAGATTCTCATTACCAGTAGATGGGAAAGTAACTCAAATTAGATCAGAAACTATCAATTATTCAATCAAATTATTCCGATAGAAAAAGCTTGATGATAGTGTATCATTTTATCAAATGTGAATCACAACTCATTTGATACC
>JACERO010000080.1 GCA_013911135.1 Candidatus Nitrosopumilus sp.
GGTATCAAATGAGTTGTGATTCACATTTGATAAAATGATACACTATCATCAAGCTTTTTCTATCGGAATAATTTGATTGAATAATTGATAGTTTCTGATCTAATTTGAGTTACTTTCCCATCTACTGGTATCAAATGATAGTTACTAATAAGTAGTAAGTTACCTATTGGTAATCTAATTACAAAGATCTCACTTTCTACTATAAATATAGTATTGTTATTAACTAACATTAGGTAAGTGAGATGAAAACAACAGAAAACAAAAACAAGACAACTACAATTTACAAAGTTGCTCTTCAAGACATCTACTCAAAATCCCCTAGTAATGTTGTTCTCACTTTAACCCTACTTGAAAGAAAGGGAGGTGAAATGTATGGAATGTAACGGACCGCAATGCTCAACCTCACAAAGTTCTGGATCTCAAGAATGTGATTCTTGTAATGACTGTGAATGTCCAGGATGCACAGGTCAGGATGTACTCAAATTTACTGAAATAATGTGGCACAAGGCAGCAATGGCAGCTATGCTAGAGGCCAAAAAAGACCGAATTAAATCAAGACTTGAAGAATCATTTGGACCAGCACTAGACAAAGGTGCAGACGCAGTAGTTGAAGCAATTGGTAAAAAAATTAGCTCAGCAGTTCAAAGCGCTAATTCAGAGCAAGAATTGCACAACAAACTATCTTCAATACTAAAAGAAGCCACAAACTAGTTTTTTTTTTAATTCAGTTTTTTTCTTTTTTATTTTTAGAATCTTTATGATTAAGACAGTTGCATATTTCTAAGTAGTAAGATTCAGTGCTTCACCAAAGTAATATCCAGCCAAAATTGTTGCAGCAGACCAAATACAAGAACCTGCAAATGTATACATTACAAATTTAGGAATTCTCATTTGTAGTAATCCTGCTGGAACTGAAATCATCTCTCTCATTACTGGAATCATTCTTCCCAAAAATACTGCCTTGTCACCATACTTTTCAAACCAAATCTCAACTAGTTCTAATTTTTTTTCTGATACCTTGACATATTTGAGATAGCGAAGTAAAACTACACGTCCAAGTTTTAATGCAACAAAATAGATTGCAGAGGTTCCAATGGTAGCACCAATGCCACCAAGAATAATCATTGGAATTACACCAATCAATGGAATTCCTTGTTGTGATGCCAAGAATCCTGCTGTTGGAAATATCGCCAAAGTAGGAATTGGTGGAATTATAGTTTCAATTAGAGCAGCTAGAAAAATTCCTTCATAGAGATGTCCTCCTAAAAATTCTGTAACCCATGCCAAAAACGAATCAAATGATTCCATTTGCTTCTGGCAACGAGATCCCACTAAATTACTTTACGAGTAAAAACTTACAATGATTAGTCATATTTTGTACCTAAAGATTGGGTCTAAACTGGGAAACGCGCTATATACCAAAACCACATCATGCAATCATGAGTAAATCTTTGCTAGCAATTATTGCAGTAATAGTAGTTGGGATATGAACAGTATTTGCTGTATCGCCATACTTTACAGAATCAACTGTAGATGAGGCAATACCAACTGGTGCTATTATTCAATCAAAGATGGAAGATAAGGATGCAATGATGATGAAAGATGATTCTACCATGTTAGAAGAAACCATGATGGAAGAGACTATGGAAGACAAAATGATGGAAGAAGAACCCATGATGGAAGAGACTATGGAAGACAAAATGATGGAAGAAGAAACCATGATGGAAGAGACTATGGAAGACAAAATGATGGAAGAAGTTGTCATGTCTTATGCTGGAACATTCATAGGTGTTGGTGATGGAATTCATGATGCACAAGGAGATGCATACACAATACCACTAGAGGATGGAAGTACTGTATTAAGACTAGAGAATTTTGAATCTACTAATGGCCCAGACTTGTTTGTCTACTTGTCAACAGACGATAACGCATCAGAGTTCATCAATCTAGGAGCACTAAAAGCAAACAACGGGAATCAAAATTATGAAGTCCCAGATGATACTGATCTTAGCAAATACAATAAAGTTTTGATTTGGTGTAAATCATTTAGTGTTTTGTTTAGAAGTGCTGAATTATCTTCCTAATAATTTTTTTTAAAATGGCTCAAAAGGAATTTTTTATATCTAATACCAATTGTGAATTATCAGTGTTTGTGTTAATTACTAATTTTCCTGTCTTTTCATTTTCAGAGATTATTCCAAAGAATCTGTTTTCTTTTTCAGGAACAGATAGTGGAGAATCAGCACCAGATTCAAAATGATACTTTGGTTTATCATTTCAGGCACAAAAGGGGGGGGTTAACAGAGCAAAAATCTTGAATTTGATAAAGGATACTCCAATGAATGCAAACAAGATTGCAACTGTATTGAATTTAGATCACAAAACAATAGACCATCATGTAAAAATTCTTTCAAAAAATGAACTTGTTGTAAAAGCAGAAAAAGACTATGGAGCAGAATATCAATTATCGCAAATCATGAAGGACAATCATATTGTACTAGAGGAGATTATGCAAAAAATTGGAACAAAATAGATTAACTATTAAGAGGGGAGATGCGTCATGGTAGACTTTATGCTAGCTGCAGTAATAGCTACATTTCTTAACATTGGATTACTGTTAGTTACAATTGCAACATATATTCAAAACATGAGAGTTATCAGGTCATACTATACGTCTGGTTTGGTTCTAGTTGCATCATTACTAATGATCCAAAATATCGTGATTGTATTATTTTGGTCAACGCTATACATGGATGATAAGGCTTTGATGATGTCAGCTGATATGGTTTCACAGTACTTGTTTGCAATTAATGTAATTCAGACAATTGGATTATCAATTCTTGTCTGGATTACTAGAAGATAATCCAAAAAGATTAGGATGTAAATTTCTAAGAAGGGCCATTTGATACTGCACAAGTCCAAATTTCTTTTTTATTTTTTAAAACTAAAATAAACCTAGTCCTTGAGAGTCGGACAAGTTTATGGATTTGTCTGATGTAGACATAAAAAATGTTTTTAAATTTTTGTCATAAAGCCATGTAATGTTGTCAGCTTTACCATTTTTGCTGGTGATCTGAAGAAGCTTTGTTAGTTCTTTTTTCCAGTTTGCAGCAGTTAATGCATTATTTTCTAAACCTTGTAACCTAGTTTGAATAATGCTGAAATCTGTACCAAATTTTTGATCGCTTATCAACCACAAGAAAAATTTTGGCCATTTCATCATAAGTTCAATCCATTTTCGTATGTGATCTGGTGAAATTTTTGATGTATTCTCCCCACATATTATGTAATAAAATCTCATCAAATTGAGAAATCTTTTCATCTCTCTTGAATTATTTGAAAATGATTGAACAGCTTCTGATATTTGTTCTTGTATCTTGGGATTATTGTCTGAATAATTTTCTTTGGCTTCGTTAATTTTTGTTATAGTGTCTTTGGCTTTTGCGTCAGATCGTATTTTTTTTACATCTATAGTAGCTGTTTCGAGTAATTCTGTATCAAGATTCTTTGCTTTCAACTTATTCTGAATCATTTCATTTCTTACTTCATTAGAGTAAAGATCTGTTTGATTTTCTTGAATTTCTTTTGTAACTTCACGTACTATTTTGTATTCTTCACTTTTCTTATCTAATCCTGTGAACAAAGAATCTGCATACGTTTCTTTATCTTCTGGTGTAGGTGGAGGTATGACTATTGGCATTTGAACAAACTTATCCATAAAACGCCATCCCAGCGATGTACTGTTGGAATATTCCGGCATAGTGCTGACTACTGATTCATATGCTTTTTCTAAAGCTGAGGCCACGATTTGTGCATCATGCCTAATATGATGAAACAATTTTCATATTCAGCTGATAAAAACATGTTTACCCCTTCAAAAATTTCTGCAATTTTAGTGGGAGAGCACCTATCCAAATCATCAATGAAGATTACTAGAGGTATTCTTTCGTCACTATCTTTGTTTCTTTTTGGAAGTATATTGAAAACTCTTTTTAGATCTTCATCTACATGATGAACGAATCCTAAATTTGCACTATAGTTTGGTACTTCAACAAATTCTCCCAAAATAGTTTTTGCTTTGCTTGATTCAACTTCATCAATAGATTGTTTTCGTTGAACAAAAGTCAAACTTGTTCCTAGAATAACTGTAGCTATTGATCCTGCCATTCCAAGTTCATCTAATTGGTTTGTTGCGTGTTGTTGTAAATGTCCCACAATTCCAATTAGAATGGATGCAGTCATTCCTGTAACATACATCCATATTCGTTTTTTAATTTTGGTCCACCATACTGCAAAAATATTTTTATGAATTTTGTACTTTAATTTCTCAATATCTGTTCTCTGTAAATTTAACTGAAGGAAAAATTTTTCTTTTTGGCCATCTGAAAGTCTATCAGAAACTTGAGTAATAATAGCATGTGCAAGACCTGCCCAAATTTGTTCAGTACTTTGATACTTCCAAGCATTAAACCAGACAGTTAACATTTCAGGATCTTTATTCTTTTCTTGAGAATCACTTTCAATTATAATATTTTCACTAAATTCTCCAGTTTTTGAATAATTTTTCACATAATCAAGAATATTTTTTATTGTTGCTCCACTATTGGATTCTATTCTTGCTTTCTTTTCTTCTTCAGTTTCATCTCTCATCTTTCCTGTTTTCGTATCTTTGACTTGTTTTGTTTTCTTGAGTTTCTCTACTTCCTCTAGTTGGTGTCTCTATCTTGTCTTTCTGTGTAGTTTTATCAATTCCTTCTGGATCAAGTTCTTGTTGAATCATTCTCATAATTGATGTCTTTCCTCCTCCCCATGGAGCTTGAATGCTAATTGAAAGAGGCAATTTTGTTTCTTTATGTGTCAAAAAACTGTAAATTCCATATGCATATTTTTTGTAACCTAAGGTATCTTCTGTTACCCATTTATCATGTGCAGTATGAGTAGATACATTAGGTATTTCAGCAGCACCATCAAAGTGAAACTCTGTAGTTGCAGAATGATTTTGTTGATCTACAGCAGTTATCGTGTATGTACCTTTTTCTTTAAACAAAGGATCAACAGTTGTTCGTTCTACAGTGCTAGTCCATCAGCAGGAATATCGACCTGATGAATTCCAATAATGTTACCGTTTGGTGCTTTAAAGGTAATAGTTATGGGTCCAGAATCCAGATCTTGAACTTCTGCGGTTACTTGAATTTCGTCACCGAACAAATACTCTGACAGATCTGTAGAAAGAATTATTGGTTCAGGTTCCTGTATAGTTTCACCCTTGGGTTCCTGTATAGTTTCACCCTTGGGTTCCTGTATAGTTTCACCCTTGGGTTCCTGTATAGTTTCACCCTTGGGTTCTTCAAGTTCAATTAGTGATTTTGGGAATTTTTCGTTATGCAGTTCAATCCAGAAACGAGGAGACAATGAAGAATTTTTTCTAAGATGTGCTATGAATTGAAGAGAAAAATCTGCATGTGCTTGTTCAGAATCAAAAATTTTTGTTATTTGCAAATCTTTGTAAAGCATTACTCCTAACAAAAATTTTCCCTGTAAGTTATTTCTGATGTCAGATGTTCGAAGAATAAGTAATTCAACTTCACGCAATATATTTGACATTGATTCTTTATCAAAATATTCTAAAAATGCTTCTGTACTCAATTGTTCAAAAGTAAATGGCCTTGTTACATGTTGAGGAGATAAAATGTCATCATAAGACAATTGGACTGAAACAAGGAATTTTTCTAATTGACCAGCAGTAGTTAATTTGAAAAATGTTTCACGAAATGATTTAGAATATGAACCACGTGTATAAGTTAGAAATGCCAGAAACATTGAATCCCAAGTGATGTTATAGCTTTCTGATGAACTATTTTTTTTTTTTTTGAAATCTCTGCAGAAAAACCCATTGCTAGTTCCAGTAGATGGGAAAGTAACTCAAATTAGATCAGAAACTATCAATTATTCAATCAAATTATTCCGATAGAAAAAGCTTGATGATAGTGTATCATTTTATCAAATGTGAATCACAACT
>JACERO010000007.1 GCA_013911135.1 Candidatus Nitrosopumilus sp.
CAAATTGTTATTAGTTGATAGAGAGTTTTTTACAGCTGGAATAATTTCTGTGATAAAACAAAAACACTTGAAATTTCTAATGCCTGCAAAAAAGACTCCAAGAATTAAAGATGCCATTTTACAATATGTTAATGGAGATAGAAAATCAATTTCAAATTGTATGATACAATCCGCATCAGGGCATGTCGAGTCATTTACTCTAGTCATTTTACCAAACAAGAATGCAAGAAAAAAATCAAATCTTACAGACCAGTACATTACATTTGCAACAAATATTTCACCAAAAGAAATATCACACAACATACAATCCATTCCAACTGATTACAAGCAACGGTGGGGAATAGAGACAGGTTATGCCTGCATAGGAAGATTCAGACCAAAAACTATAGTTCAAACCAATCCATAAGGTTGCTATACTTTTACTATTCATTAATTTTGTACAATGCATGGATTATTACAAATTTGATAATATCTGAAGAATCGGATATACAAAATTACAAACCAATCATATCAATTGAAACTCTCAAATATTTCTTTGTGAAAATGATTGTGTATTATTTTAGAAATAACAAAAATAATTATTTCCTAGAATGTGTAATTTGATGTACTTTCCCATCTACTGAATATTGTCATTACAAAAAAATAACTTGTAAATATAACAATTTTCTACAACAATAAAATATTTTTAAAATAAAAAATTGTGGACTTGCTGGGAATTGAACCCATACCTACCAGTTCTTACGTGGTAATTCTACCTTTAACCTATCAACCCACAAGATTTATTAAAAAATCTAATGTAATAATGTTAGTTCTTACGTGGCAAAAGGCTATCATTAACTAGCCTATTTTTTTATAAAAATTAAAAAACTCGGTCACTATTATATAAAATCCTTCTAGACCCGCTTTTAATTTTATTTTAAATTTAATTCTATTTAATTTTGGAATTAATTCTATAAAAAATATCTATCACATGTTAAAAAATTAAAGTATAATGGAACTTTTTACAAAATTATCTTTCTAGTTTGATCTCAGTATACTTTCTTGCCAGAGTTAACAATTCATCTACTCCTAATGGTTTTGGAATTACTTTGATTAGTCCCAGTTTAATCACTTCTTGATTTTTTGGTTCAAACTCTGAAAACCCTGTAACAATAACTACATTAGCGTTATTATCTATCTCTTTGATTTGCTTGAATGCTTCATATCCATTAAGCTCAGGCATATCTCCATCCATTATTACTAAAGATGGTTTTAGTTGCTTGAATTTTTCAACTCCTTCTATTCCATTTAATGCAATCTGAACATCATAGTTATGTAATTCTAAAATTTCTTTGTAAATTCCAATCAAATCTTTATCGTCTTCTACGACTAGAATAGTTTTAACCAATCCAAGGTATTATACTCATACTTCACTTTTAAAGACTCAGTCAGTACTAATTATAACATATCATTCATTAACTAGACTTTTTGTCCAAGATATTTTGAGGCTAAATTGAATTGATATTAAATGAAAACGTATATCCTTACACATTTAGAAAATATACAATGTTTCGAGGTTTAGAATTTGAGTAACAATCATGTTTCAATAACTCCACCATCAATTAATTACAAACGTATTTTGATTATTTTAATTACAACTTTAGTGGCAATTACTTTAATCTATCAAACAAGACCATTTCTTGATGATGGTCAATTTGCTTGGATATCCGTTCCTACATTTACTGTTTTACCAGGAATTCTTGTTATCTATTCTGCAATTCTTACAGTAAAATTATTCAAGCAAAAACACTACCAAACAAAAGCATTTTTCTTATTCACTATAGCTTCAGTATTTTGGGTTATTGCTGAAGTAATTTGGTTATTGTATGATCATATTTGGGAAGGCGATCCATTTCCATCTGAAGCTGACATTTTTTATCTTGGTGCATATCCATTTCTTACTGCATTTCTGTTTATTTCTCTAAGACCTATTCTCAAATCAGTTAGTAGAAATGTCTGGTTGTTTGCTATCGGCTTATCTTTTTCCTTTTTGATACCATCTATTTTAGCAGCATACGATGACATGTATGGAGAAGAAGCATTTGCAACATCTATTGTACTTGCATATCCAATACTATCAGCAGTCCTAGTGGTTCCAGGAATTATTGGTGTCATGTTTCTTAGCAAGAAAGGTGCGAATCTTTCTTGAATGCTTATTCTTTTCAGCTTTATAATATACAGTATTGCAGATGCCTTTTTCCTTTTTTTAGAACTTGATAGTGCATACTATGATGGAGACATCCAGTTGATTTGTTGTGGTTATACACTTACATCCTGTTAATTTTTGCATTTCACATTAGGTTAATGATTTCAAAGCTACCTACTCCTGAAAAACAAGCTATGTTTTTTTCTGAAAATGTAAAATTTGAAACAATTAACACGTTTGGAATTCCACTTACAGTAGCTATAGTTTGTATGGTCATTCTTATCTCTCTTGTTAATGCAGTTTTTTTCCAAACTGATGAACAACTTTCTACTCAAAATCTTATACTTGGAGTTGTTGCTATGTTGACAGTTTTTGGTACTATAGTTATCACTATCAACAAAAACCTTTCACGTTTAGTTAGAATGAGACTGCTGAACTAGTTGAACAAAGAGATAACCTTGAAAATCTTGTAGCAGAAAAAACACAAGAGGTACTAAAATCAGAACGTCTGTCTGCAATTGGAGAATTATCTGGACGTCTTGCCCATGATTTGAGAAATCCATTATCTGTTATGAAAATGTCTGTAGATATGATTAAACAAACCTCTACAGGTTCAAAAATCTCTGAACCAATAATCACTAATCGTATTAATTTAATAGAAAAAAGTATTGATAGAATATCTCATCAAGTTGATGATGTTTTAGGATATGTACGAACTTTTCCACTAAAATTAGTAACTATTCCTGTACGTAAACTTGTTGAAACTTCTATGCTAAAAATTAATGTTCCAGATGATGTTGAATTTACCGTTTCTAGTAATGATGTGTACAAATTGATTGTGATGTAGACAAACTAGATGCTGTATTCGTTAATCTTATTATAAACTCAATTCAGGCAATGCATGAAGGTGGAAAAATTGAGATTAAAATTGATGAAAAAAATGATATGATAATTTTGCAGTTTGTTGATTCCGGCGAAGGAATTCCTGATGATAATCTTGATAAAGTGTTTGAGCCTCTATTTACTACTAAACAAAGAGGTACCAGTCTTGGTTTGGCAAGCTGTAAGAACATTATAGAGCAACATCAAGGTGAAATTTCTGTAAAAAATAATCCTACTACTTTTACCATTAAACTGCCAAAATCTATATCAATATTATCTGTACCAACTCAAAAATAAATAAAATTACAGTTTTCTTAATAGAGTGAATCTAGCTTCATCAGGTTCTATCTCTTCATGCATATTCACATTACTTACAATTTTTACTTTGTAATTTATCCATCTTTTGTACATGTTACGAAATTTATGATTTTCATCAATTTGTTTTTCTGTTTCGTCAAATTTTTCACAATTCATTATATATTTTCCAGCTACTCTATACATTTCTGCAACTCCTTTCTCTAATGTATCATCATCTAAATAATTCAAGAGTTGATGTGTAAAAACAAAATCTATTGAAGAATCCTCAAATGGTAACTCTGTAATAGTACCTTTCTTAAAACTTGCAAAAGGAATTTTTTCTTTTGCTATATCTAAAGCACTATCATTTAGATCAATTCCATGAATTTGAAATGTATCTGGAAATAGTCTTAAATCAATTCCAGTCCCACATCCAATTTCTAGAACACTTGTGCAGCGCAACGAAGTTGCCAAATCTCTTGTATATTTTGCAAATTCTTCATTGTGTCTTGCTTCATTCTCATTTGCATATTTGTCCCAAAATTCTTTATTGTAAATCATAGAATTTTTCAAACATAGCTGTATTTGATACTAATTGTTTAGTGCTGACATTTGCATGGGATGAGTTTTGTATCAAAAGTACAATCATGTGGCCCATCTGATTTTCCTTGTGTTGGGATCTCCTTCATACAGTCTTGGTGTCGTCCTTTTCTACAAAACCAGCAGATTTCATGAGTATCACCCGTAGCGCATGAATCCATGATATCTGATCATTTTTGTGGGTAAAAAACTTCGTGGAAAATTAGATAAATGTTAACCATGGCAAGAATCTTTCATCTTTGCCCATTACTACATCAGAAAATGATTTTTGTAATGCTTTTGTAATATTGCCCATCTTACCATTTCCAATTTTTACTTTGTCTATCTGTGTCACTGACTTTACCTCAGCAGCAGTACCTGTCATGAAAATTTCATCAGCTGTATAGAGATCATCTCTTTCTAGATCTCGCTCAATTACAAATCCGCTATTTTCTTCAATAATTTGAATAATACTGTCTCTTGTTATTCCCTCTAATCCTCCTGCTGATAGTGGTGGTGTTTGAATGATATCATCTTTTACAATAAAGATATTTTCAGCGCTTCCTTCTGCGATCTTTCCTTGTGAATTTAACATAATTGCTTCATCATATCCATTTTCTAATGCTTCCATTCTTGCAAGTGCTACATTTGAATAGTTTGCAGCTGCTTTTGCTTGCATTGGTTGAGATCTTGAATCAATTTTTACCCAACTTGATACTTTACATTTTGCTCCAGAGAATTTTCCTGCTTTTGATTCTCCCATCTTCCATTCCCAACATGCAATTGAAACATCCACTTTGTTTTGAGTAGGAGTTAGTCCCATTGTTCCATAACCATAGTATGCTAATGGTCTAATGTAGCATTCTTTGAGTCTACTTGTCTTTACAGTTTTTATTATGGCATTTGAAATTTCTTTTTTTGAGAATTGCATTTTCATTGAATACAACTTTGCAGATTTGAAAAATCTATCAACATGTTCTGGTAGTCTAAATATCGCAGAACCATTTGGTGTGTTATAGCATCTAATTCCCTCAAAGATTGATGTTGAATAGTGTAATGCATGAGTTAATACATGAACTTTGGCATCTTTGAATGGCACTAACTTTCCATTCATCCATATTTTGCCAGTCTCTTTCATAGGAGAGAGAAAAAACTCTGCTAATTTAAAGAATTATCTTTTAATGCATTTTTTCTGAATTTAGAAACTACATATTCAATAAACCACGAATTCTAGTATGGAGTGGACTTTGGGTTTTGCAGCAATCATCCTTCTTGTTATAGGCTTAGTTGGTCAGGTATTTGAAATGAGAAAGATTCGCTTGAGTGTTATCCAAAGATGGTGAATTAGGCTCAGCAAATACTTTCATGAATAAGAAAAACTTCAAGTGGTATGCACTAATTGGCATTGGAATAGTTCTATGGTATGCAGCCGAGCGTATCTAATCTGAACTATATAGATCAGCTCTAAATACTAGAAAATTTGATGTATACAACTCATCCTAAAACCCTCCAATACATCAGAATTGATGCCAAGTAAACAAATCCAAGATAGTTATCACAATTCTTCTCGTATCTGATTGCAGTTCTATGAAATCCACATTTGAGCCATGCAAAAA
>JACERO010000037.1 GCA_013911135.1 Candidatus Nitrosopumilus sp.
GGTATCAAATGAGTTGTGATTCACATTTGATAAAATGATACACTATCATCAAGCTTTTTCTATCGGAATAATTTGATTGAATAATTGATAGTTTCTGATCTAATTTGAGTTACTTTCCCATCTACTGGAAAAAGATTCTCAAATTAATGCCAAGCAATTCTTGAATGAATATGATTCTAAATGTCTAGAAATGAAAAAAATTACTTCGCCCTAAATTTCTAGCTTATTTTTCAGTTTAGATAATTTTTCAGCAATGCTATCTTTTTTTAGTTGTTCAATCTGAGAACCATTAATTTCTTTTATAATTTCATCAATCATACCTAGAATCTCAACTTCTGATTTGGATTCATCAAAATTAGTATTATCAAATCCTTCTATCTCTGTTTTATCAATCTCTTCTATTCCTTCAGGTAAAATCTCATAAATTTTTACTAGTCTATCTTTTTGTCTTTGTGGTGACATTAGAACCAATTGAGATTTTCTTAATTTTTCTACATCTATCATTAGTTTATCTTGAGATGTTCTAAGAATATCTGTAATTTGTTTCATACTGCAAGACTTTATTTGAAGAAGACGCAAAATTTTTGCCCATGTTGGAATATTGTTATTCCAAAGAATTTCTCGTGCAAGATTTGTGATGGAAAAAGAGCCATCACTGTTTAATGATATCATTTTTCTGTCTTTCAGTGATGCAAGCGCATCAAGAATTCTTCCAATTCCTAATCTCTTTAATTCTGAATTCTCTAAATTGTTTTCATTAAATACTCCATTTTCTTTAATTGCTAAATCTAAAATTTCTAAATCAATAGTACCTAGTTTTCTCATATTATGTATGCCACTCTTCAAGAATATATGTGGATTCACATAATTTGATTTATGGTTCTATACCAGCTCCCAAAATTATCATATGGATATGATGAACTAGAACCATTTATTGATACAGAAACAATGAAGATTCATCATCAAAAACATCATCAAGCATATGTTGATGGTTTAAACAAATCACTTGAACAAGTTGGTAGCGCATCCCATCCTCAGTATATTTCATCAATTCTCTCTAATCTAAAATCAATTCCTGAATCTGGACAAAGTACAATCAATTTTTTTGGTGGAGGTTTTGAGAATCACAGGCTGTTTTGGGAAACAATGACTCCAAATAGTGATGGTGAACCTGGAGGAAAACTGGAAGATTCAATTGATGTTTATTTTAATAATTTTGAGAATTTCAAAAAAGTTTTTTCAGAAAAAGCAATTTCAATTCAAGGAAGTGGTTGGTGTTGGTTGGTTTTCAATCAAACTTATAATAAAATCGAAATCATTACAACTTCAAATCAAGATAGTCCTTGGATCTTTCAAAAAATCCCCTTATTGGGATTGGATGTTTGGGAGCATGCATACTATCTGAAATATCAAAACAAAAGACCTGATTATGTTAATGCATGGTGGAATACTGTTAACTGGGATTATGTGGAAAATCGATTCACAGAACTTCCTGGATAAAATATCTGATTTTGGTAAATTCTTTTAAAGAAAAAATTGATGTATTTTTTAATGAATAAGAGTCTAAGATACATTGCATTTCTTGCAATTATTCCCTTGTTTACTGCAGGGTTGACAACTGACTATTTCACAGATGCTGAAGCTATCAAAAGCCAAGGTACTGGAACTTCAGTATGGTTCTAGTACAAATATCTGTGGATTACAGTTATGTTCTGAAATTCCAGGCGGTAAAGCTGCATGGATGGAACAGCAAAAACAACCAACTCCTGTAGCCCCAGTTGCTGAAGAAGAAGCCATGATGGAAGAAGAAGCCATGATGGAAGAAGAAGCCATGATGGAAGAAGAAGCCATGATGGAAGAAGAAGCCATGATGGAAGAAGAAGCCATGATGGAAGAAGTAACTGAAGCAGACTTGGGTTCTGTACTTAGATTATCAAGAGCAAACGTTCCAACAGATATTCCGTTGCATCAAGGATACTATAACGGTGGAGATGTTTATTTCATCATCACTGACTCTAGTGATCCTACTCATGCAGAAATCATTACAGAAAATCAAGGATGAGAAGTAGAACTTGCTCCTTTATTGGCAAATGCTCCTGATGAGGCACTTTCAAAAACATACATGTTCACCAACGGCATTGATGGTGGTGGTGTTCATGGATACCAAAGTGAAGTCTTTACAAGTACACCTGCACAAGCAGATGTGTACAGTGCACGACTTCTCATGTCCATGTTACATGGAATGAAGGTGTGACATCAGGAGTACTTGATTCAGATGCAATGATTATGGAAGCAGCTGACAACGAAGAAATCACATTAACAGAAGTTAATGTAGTTTTGAATATGCCACAAATCATTTGGCCTGATGGTCAGATGATGGTCAAAGAAGACAAAACTTTGACTGACGAAACACCCTATGCTGGTGGTCAAGTTCTTGATATCAATACAGAAGAGATGACTGTAACTTTTATTACTCATCGTGGATGGGGTCCAGATGGTAGAACAATCTATTACATTGTAACAGATGCTACTCCAAGTGGTCCTGCCGGAATGATGGGCGTTGTAAGTTCACCTTCATCTGCAAGCTTGATTGCAAATTCAGCAGCAGTAGACTTGTATCAATTCAGAAATGGTTTGACCGGCACTGGTCCATTAGGATTCCAACCTGGAATAGCTGCAGGAGCTCCTGGTGATGCAAACTATTCTCCTATGTGGAGAATCTTCATGATAGGATGGGAAAATCCTGATGAAGCACAATTATTAGAAACCATATCTGATATGAACACATACAGGGAAGCTGGCTTGATTGACATTGGTATTGCTCGTCCAATGGATAGTGACCACATTGTTAACTGTCCATTTGTTAATCCATTCCAATAAGATCAAATCTCTTTTTTTCTTTTTTTAAATTCTTTACATTCGTTAACTTTAATTAAAAAATTCTAACAAATTTTTAGAGAATTAACTGTCTGATTTATCTTTGATTATGAGAAAACTACTGTATGGGTATTGCTGGAATGTATATGCTTAATGCAGAAGAATACAAAACAGAAAAAATACATCAGGCCCTTGATATGTTATATGCAGATAGAAAAAATGAATTTCATGAATTGTCACTAGTACTGCTTAATGAAAAGGCACTACAAGTCATGCCACATTGGAAAGAATTTGTTTTGAATTTCTGCTTAGATGTTGAAGAAGCCTTTAAGACATGGTCTGGTCAAAGTTCTCTATCTGTATATTCTCCACAAAAAGCATTGACATTGTTAAGACAACTGGCACATGGCAAGACATCCATGAATCAACTTGCACATCTGCTTAATCTATCCTGTACTATTTCACTCGAATTCAAAGAGATCTATAGGCGCTTAAAGTAATTTCTTCTATTTTTGAACTCAATATCAGAATCTAACTAAAATCATTATTGACAAAAATCCATTTTGATTTTGAATCATAATTTTAAGTGTCTAGTAATTTTCTTAATATCGTACGGTTTGTAAATTACATCTGTAGGGTTGGCCTTTTCTAGTCTTTTTTTGGTATCTAAAGTCGTATCTGCTGTAACTATGATTACTTTCAACTTTGAGTCTATCTTACGAATTTGATCTAGAACATAAAATCCATCAAAATCAGGTATCATAATATCTAAAAATATCACATTTGGATGTATTTTCTTACATATCTTAAGGGCATTTTTTCCATCAGTGCATTTCTTAATGTTGGATATTCCTTTTACTTCTAAATAGTCTGACAAAATGTTTACTGAATCTTCATCATCATCTACAACTAGTACTGTAAATTGCTTTTGTAATTTTTTTTCTTTTTTGTTATTTTTATTTTTGATGTTAATTTCTTTACCTGTTTCCCATAAAAAATCACAAAAACTATTCATGTTACTGACAATGTCGCTTGAGTTGGTTATCATTGCAGATTCTTTATCTATATTTTTATTTGAATAAGGTGAAGTATTATTTGACATTAATACTTGAGATTTGTTACAGAGTAATCGTCCAGAAGATGGAAGTGTTACAATTTTAAAATAATTGATTCCAAGTCTTTTTACATATTCATGTTTTATTGAAAGTTCATAATCTGTCATTAATTTAATAGTGATATTTTGTTTTGTAATTTTTTCAATTATTTCTGGAACTGCTGTATAATACAGTCGTATTATGTCTGAAGATGATATTGCCATATACAATTCATCTTTTGTGTCTTCAATTAATTTGATCATTTGTTCATAGATATTTTTTCTGTTAGATATGATAGTTAATTTTGGAAGTTCTATTTGTGATTCGTACAGTTTTTGTTGTGATAAGATTTTTAAGAATTTTGAAATATTTTTTTCTAAATCTGTGATTTTCTGTTTTTGTTTTAAAATTATACTTTTCAATGATGTTTCTGGATCATTTGCTGAAAACTTGATGGGAGAAGATAATGTTGATGTTACAAATCCTGAATTTTTTAGATTTTCTAGAATTTTATAAGTTCTAACTCTATTTATTTTTGTAAAAGTACTGATTTCACTTGCTTTGACAGAACCTAATTTTACTAATGCAAAATATATTTGTGCTTCATCCTTTTCTAAACCAAAATCTTGAAGAAGTGTTATTTCATCTAGTTTCTCATCTTGAGTATCTGTCGTATCATTTAGAAGAATTTCCTGATCTTGCATAGAGATTTAGGGTGTTTTTGGTATATCATTCGGTGTGTTTGTAATATTGACAAACAATTTTACTGCAAATGTCTTTAAATACATAATTTTGTTGGATTTACTTGATATGCTAGCTTAGTTTCTACAATCTAGTCTTTAGTTTTTTTATCATGTGATATTCATGTAAAGAATAGGATCCAAAGACTATTGTGGAAATGAATTTCAAGAATTAGAAAAAATATTGGAAATACATTTCTATGATATTGAGAAGCAAATCACTATTTTAGTTGAATAAAAAAGGAAGGAAATTCCTAATCCCCTACTAATGTACCAAAACCTAAGATGAATACTGTGCTAAGACCCATTGCTAAAACACTCAAAGATACAGCTTTCCGTTCTCCGGTGCCCCACCCTGAATCCCTTATACTGTTGGGTTCTTTTTGGATTGTTTGTGACATTATGATGTTATATTATCTCCAGTTAGTATAGACTTGTTTGTAATGCAATTACATACATTTCAGAATTTTATGATATGTTTTTAAATTTTTTTTCTACATAATCAAGAATGAACTCATTGATGGGATAATCATTTTTAATGATCAAAGTCTATATTTTCATATGGATATGATGCTAGAAGAAGAATTAATAGACTTGATGACATTCTGCCCGCAGAATCCTGATTCTGCAGATATTCCTAAAAAACACGCAAGAATCACTGAGATTGGTCATGAACTTTATGCTGATGGCGTGGTCAGTAGATGGGAAAGTAACTCAAATTAGATCAGAAACTATCAATTATTCAATCAAATTATTCCGATAGAAAAAGCTTGATGATAGTGTATCATTTTATCAAATGTGAATCACAACTCATTTGATACC
>JACERO010000002.1 GCA_013911135.1 Candidatus Nitrosopumilus sp.
CAAATTGTTATTAGTTGATAGAGAGTTTTTTACAGCTGGAATAATTTCTGTGATAAAACAAAAACACTTGAAATTTCTAATGCCTGCAAAAAAGACTCCAAGAATTAAAGATGCCATTTTACAATATGTTAATGGAGATAGAAAATCAATTTCAAATTGTATGATACAATCCGCATCAGGGCATGTCGAGTCATTTACTCTAGTCATTTTACCAAACAAGAATGCAAGAAAAAAATCAAATCTTACAGACCAGTACATTACATTTGCAACAAATATTTCACCAAAAGAAATATCACACAACATACAATCCATTCCAACTGATTACAAGCAACGGTGGGGAATAGAGACAGGTTATGCCTGCATAGGAAGATTCAGACCAAAAACTATAGTTCAAACCAATCCATAAGGTTGCTATACTTTTACTATTCATTAATTTTGTACAATGCATGGATTATTACAAATTTGATAATATCTGAAGAATCGGATATACAAAATTACAAACCAATCATATCAATTGAAACTCTCAAATATTTCTTTGTGAAAATGATTGTGTATTATTTTAGAAATAACAAAAATAATTATTTCCTAGAATGTGTAATTTGATGTACTTTCCCATCTACTGGAGACTATTCTGTATTGTTTTTGGGCTCAAAATTTGAAGAAAAAAGTTGTTGATTAATAAATACCACACAACACAGAATTCTAGAATCATAAATGGTAAGTAAAACAAATGAATCGTGCCCAAGATGTGTACAAGGGAAATTAGTTACTGATAACGAATCAGGAGAAATGTTCTGCTCCAAATGCGGATTTGTAATTACTGAAAAATTACAAGAATCTGGCCCGAAATGGAGATCCTTTTCTCAAGACCAAAATGGAGATAGAGCGAGAGCTGGTGCACCAACATCGTTAACAATGCACGACATGGGGCTTGCAACAATTATCAATCCAGTTAACAAAGATGCTTCTAGTAGACCACTTATAGTATCTATGAAAAGTACCATTGAAAGACTCAGAACTTGGGATAGTAGAAGTCAAGTTCATGAACCAGTAGATAGAAACTTTAGACAAGCATTTAGTGAATTAAATAGATTAAAAGATAAACTAGCTATTTCTGATGCAGTAATTGAAAAAGCAGCTTACCTTTATAGAAAAGCACTTGAAAAAGGACTTGTCAGAGGACGTTCCAGTTCAGCTTTAATGGCAGCAGCACTTTATGCTGCTTGTCGTGATACATCAACACCAAGAAATCTAAAAGATGTAGAACAAGCTAGTAACATTAAAAGAAAAGATATTGCAAGATGTTATAGACTACTAGTCAAAGAGCTTGACTTGAAGATGCCAGTAACTAACTCAGTTCAATGTGTTGCAAGAATTGCAAGCAGAATCGGAATTGCTGAAAAAACAAAAAGATATGCAACCAAAGTACTAAAACAAGCACAAGAAAATGAAGTTCCTGCAGGAAAAGATCCAATGGGATTAGCAGCTGCAGCATTATACCTATCTTGTGTCAGAAATGGTGAAGACAAAACTCAACGTGATATTGCAGAAGCTGCAAATGTTACTGAAGTAACTATCAGAAATAGATACAAAGGTCTCAAAGAGTCACTTGATCTATAATTCATTTTTAATGAAATAAAGTATTAGTTTATTCTTTTTGCGAATCCTCAGGTGGTTTTTTGACAAATCCTCCTTCAACTGATTCAGGTGGAGGAATCTTCTTTGATTTTCCTAATCCAATTGTTGTAATAATTACTGATGATAAAATAATAAAGAATATGATTTGTGGATATGCTTCTGCATTTGGTAAACCCATGGTAATAGGAAATGTGGCAAGTACGGCTGCAGTTAATCCTCTAGGAATCATTGAATTTGTTACTGCTCTATCCAATTTGGAGAATCTCTTTGTTAGCGTTATCTTACCAACAAATATTCTTCCTACGTAAACAGCAACTGTAATCAAAATTCCAAATACAACATATTCTATTTGTCCAAAACTTGCCAATAATCCAACAAACACAAAGAAAAATGATCTTACCAAAAATGTCAGTTGATTATGTGTTGGATCATCTATCTCGATCTTTGGAAGCTTAAATTTGAGTATTCGTGAAAGATGTTTTTTATTTCCAAGCATTAACCCAAATACTAGTGTCGTCAAAGCTCCTGATTCTCCAAATGAGTTTGCTAAGAAAAACAAAACAAACAAGATTCCTAATGTAAGCATGTATGCGTGTTGAGCATTTCCAAGCTTTGTTGAAACATACATCCAAGGAATTCCTACTCCAAACCCGAGAACTAAACCTACAACTATTGCTCTACCAAGTGTTTCTTGTAATGTTTGCAAGTCAAAATGTCCTATTAACACTGCTTCAAATAATATGAATGCAGCAATCATGGCTAAAATATCAGTTAGTGCAGATTCAAAACTTAGCATTGATTTGACTTCTTCTGAAATTTTGATATTTCTAACAAGACCAAAAACAATTGCTGAACTACTTCCACCTACAATTGAAGCTAACAAAATACTCTCTAACCATAACCATCCTAATGTAAAATGTGCAGCGAGTGTAATGATTACAACTGATAAAATAAAACCAAGAATAGCTAGTGTTACAGAAAAGTGTGCAGTTTTAATTACATGTTTGATGTCTAGGTGTAATCCACCATCAAACATGATGATTATCAATGCAAGTGCTGCAAAATATGGCACCACTTGGATAACAGCTTCTGGTTGAATAATACCTAAGACAGGTCCTATAATTACTCCAAAAATCATCAAGAATGCTACATCTGGTATTCCTGTTTTTTTGAAGAATGCTTCTCCTGCAACTCCAAGAAAAATTACTACTCCTGCTGCAAGCAATATTACATGAGCCGAAGCAATTCCTCCATCTTGACTAGATAATGTACCTATAGAATTTTGTAACTCTACAATTTTGTCTAAAATCAAACTTGGTTCAAAATCAGAAAATGGAAACACCTCTCCACTTTGTCCTCTAATCAAATTCAAAATAGACAAAATTATGGGATTCATTAATAACTGAATGTAAATATATGTGGATAAAAGTTAAACTGAATTTGTTTGATAATTTTAAGCTCCATAGTTGATTTTTAGATACACATTAAATCAACCTTGACTATACTTTTCTTACTTGAGTGCAACAGAATCATTACGTGAGGATCACAAGCAAATTGGACGATTAGAAAAAGTGATCATTAAATGTTATACAGAACTTTATGCAGGAACAAACATTCCTTTATCTGATATAGACAAAATTTCATTAGTTATAGATGAATTCTTAGATTCTATTCATTATTCCAGAGAAGAAGACGCCTATTTTCCTTGTGTTGCAAGTTATGATCATCTCAAAGAAGAAATCCACAAACTGTTAGTAGAGCATGAATTTTCTAGAAGAATCGCATTACAAATCAAAAAATATCTCAAACAGTGGAAAGAAGGAAAAGATGCAAGAGAACCTGTTGCCAGATATCTAAAAACATATTCAATATTTCTTATGGATCATAAAACCAAAGAAGAAAATTTTTTTGATAAAGCTGAAGCTGAAGTGCTCTCAAAAGAAGAAGAATATGATATGTATGAACAATTCAAATCAGTTATGGCTATTTCAAAAAAAATGGAAGATATGATTAAAGAAATTGAATATTTGGAAAATCAACCTTGGTTTCAAAATTAACGTAAGCTCTTTATGGGCTGTTAAGAAATTTGATTCATGAAGCCTTTTGTTATTTGGATGACTGGTCTTCCTTGTTCAGGAAAGACCACTATCGTAAAAGATCTGCAAAAAAATATTCCAAATTTGGCAATGCTTGATGGTGATGAACTAAGAGAATGGTTCTCTCCAAAAGACTTTTCAAAAGCAGGACGAGATGAGCATAACAAAAAAGTTGCTCATTTGGCTAAGCTTTTGCTAAATCACGGTGTTCCAAGTGTAGTATCTCTTGTATCTCCATATGTTGGGAATAGAGAAGATGCTAGAAAGATTATTGATGCAGGTGATCAGTTTGCAGAATGTTATGTTAAATGCTCTCTTGAAAAATGTGAAGAAAGAGATGTCAAAGGCATGTATGCTAAGGCAAGAAAAGGAGAAATCAAAGGATTTACAGGAATTGATGATCCTTATGAAGCTCCAAAAAACGCAGATTTGATAATTGATACAGAAGATGAACCACTTTCAGATAGTGCAAACAAAGTAAAGGATTTTCTTAACGGAAGAAACCTACTCTAATTTTTTAAAATCTTCAACTATTTTATCGTGAATTAATCCATTTGTCACTAGAATTCCATTTTGGTGAAAAACTTCTTTGTTATTGTATGTGATGTCATTACCTGACATGTCAGTCATTTTTCCTCCGGCTTCTGAAATAATACAATAAGACGCCGCTGAATCCCATTCCTTCATTTTGTTTGTGGTTGTGATATATGCTTCAGCTTCTCCTGAACTGATCTTTCCAACCTTTAATGAACTACCGATGCTTGTAAAATCTTCAATACCTAATTTTTTGATAAATGATTTTTCTTTATCTGAAAGATGGTGTCTCGATCCAACTACTCTACATTTTGAAAGTTCTGTCAATGTAGTTACAGATATTTTTCTCCACTCATTATTTGAATATCTAAATGCTCCACTTCCTTTTTGTGCAACAAAGAATGTTTTTTCTGTAGGCCAACTAATAACTCCAAGAATTGGTTTTTTATTTTTTATCAATGCAATCATAACTGTAAATTCACCTGTTTTATCAATAAAATCAGAAGTTCCATCAAGTGGATCTACAATCCAAATTGTATCTTCTGATAATCTATTTTGATCATCTTTGTCTTCTTCTGATAAAATTATGTGTTCTGTCTGTGAAAGAATTTCTTTGATGATTTCATTACTCTTAAGATCTGCTTCTGTAATTGGAGAATCATCACTTTTTTTAGATATTTCAAAATTTCTCTGATAAATCTCTAAAATTGCATTTCCTGCCTCTTTTGCAGCCTGAATAGCAATATCTAATTCGGGAATCTTATCTGTTATGGGAATATCTTTCAACTAAAACTACCTAAGTTGTAAGTTCTGGCTTTAATGTCCATACAACTCCTAGAACAATAAATGGAATTGACATTACTCCTATGATGGCAAGTATGGTGTTAAACTGTGATTCTGAAACTAGTGGGTTGTTTACTATCCATGGTAGTGGTAATGTAATGATTACCCAAATAACTCCTAAAAGTATTATCAACTTAGCTTTTGCCTTTCTATCTTTCATCATACTTTGCCCTCAATAGTTGTATTAAATTCATGTGAATTCATTTTATTGATTCTCCTCCATCTACTGCAAGTATTGCACCTGTAGTCCAAGATGCATCATCTGATACTACCAACTCATCCTAAAACCCTCCAATACATCAGAATTGATGCCAAGTAAACAAATCCAAGATAGTTATCACAATTCTTCTCGTATCTGATTG
>JACERO010000068.1 GCA_013911135.1 Candidatus Nitrosopumilus sp.
TTATGATATACAATCTGATGATTGATGCAACGTTAGAACAGGAAATGAATCAGAATTAGTAGTTGTTCTGTTTTGAAAATAAACATACCAAATAGAATTGGGAAACAAAGTTGGTATTACCCATAATTAATAAGGATCGTAAAGTCCAGAATTTTTGCATGCAGTTATTAGAGTTTCAAGCAAAGGAATTATTTCGAGAATATGGGATTAATCTCCTTGATAGTAAATCATCAACCAACATAGAAGAAGGAAGAAATCATGCAAAAGAATTAGGATATCCATTTGTGATTAAAATTCAGGTTCCTGTAGGAGGAAGAGGAAAGGCAGGAGGTATCCAGATGTGCCATAATGATGATGAATTTGAGCTAAAGTATCCTCAAGTCATGGACTTGACAATCAAGGGAGAAAAAGCAAGAGCAATTCTATTAGAAAAGATGGCAGACATTAAAAAAGAATTATACCTATCAATATTTTTGAATCGCTCTAAAAGATGCTATACAATTATCGCATCAGCAGAAGGAGGTGTTGAAATTGAATCAGTAAAAAATCAAATCATCAAAGAAGTTGGAATGGGCGATATTTCAGATGAGGTTGCAAATGATGTTGCAAAAGAGATGGGATTGGTTGGAAAAACAGCAGAGGGTTTGGTTGATACTTTGAAAAAATTATCAAAACTTACAATTGAGAAAGAAGCAGAACTTGTAGAAATTAATCCACTTGCAATCATGCAAGATGATTCTATAATTGCACTTGATGGTAAATTTGTTACAGATGACAATAGTAATTTTAGACATGATGAATTACAAAAGTATCAAGAGAAATCAGCAATAGAAGAGAGAGCAGAAAAAAGTGGATTCTCGTTAGTTGAGTTAGATGGAAACATTGCAGTTGTTGGAAACGGTGCAGGACTTGTAATGTCTACACTTGATATGTTATCAGATAATGGAGGGAAGCCTGCATGTTTCTTAGATGTAGGTGGCGGTGCAACTACAGAATCAGTTTACGAAGCATTAACTTTGATTAGTAAAATAAGTAGAGTAAAAGGAATTTTAGTAAATCTGTATGGAGGAATTGTAAAAACAACAGTAGTAGCTGAAGCATTTCTAAAAGCATATGAAAATAATTTAATTGACTTGCCAGTATTTTCAAGACTGAAAGGAACTGAATCAGAAAAAGCAAAAGAGATGCTCAAAGATTCTAGAACTAATATTTATGATTCAATTGAAGAGGCAATTAATGCGGCAGTGATGGGAATAAAAAATTGACGGACATTTTTGGACTACTCAAAGGAACTCCAGAAGATTCAGACTATATGAAAAAAGGAGTAATCGTTCAGGGAATAACTGGTGCATATGGCACTATTCATGCAAAAAATATGATTAAAGATGGCACCAATATTGTTGCAGGAGTTACCCCTGGAAAAGGTGGTCAAAAATTTGAAGATGATATTCCAATTTACAATACAATGCAAGAGGCAGTAGATGCCACTAGTGCAAAAATTTCAATTATCTTTGTTCCAGCAAAATTCTTTCTTGTAGTAGCAAAAGATGCACTAGAGGCTGGAATCAAGCTACTAGTTGCAATCCCAGAACATGTTCCAATTAGAGACACTATGGAAACACTAGAGTTGGCAAAACAGAAAGGAGCAATAGTCATTGGACCAAACACTCCTGGAATTATGATTCCAGAATTAATCAAAATTGGAATCATGCCAGTAACTCCATTTATGGCAGGAAAGATTGCAGTTCTATCAAAGAGTGGGACATTACTCTATGAAATTTCAGATGCACTAACCACTGCAGGGTTTGGACAATCAATTACAATTGGAATTGGAGGAGATCCAGTGAATGGAACAAGACTTGTTGATGCATTTGAGATGATAAAAGACATTTCAGAATTGGAAGGATTGGTAATTGTAGGAGAGATTGGTGGTGATTCTGAGGAAATTTTAGCTCAAAAAATTATTGATAGTGGATTTAGCAAACCAACTGTAGCATACATTGCAGGAAGAGCAGCACCAAAAGAAAAGAGAATGGGGCATGCAGGAGCAATCGTCATGGGAACTTATGGTTCTGCAGAATCCAAGATATCGATGTTTAACAAGGCAAACATTCCAGTAGCAAAGAGACCTGCAGAAGTACCAGTATTATTAGCAGGAAAGATGGAAAAATCCGATTAGAATAAAAGAGAGAGATCTTGGAGTGAATTAAATGCCAATTACGGATCCTGAAAAGAAACGCATTGCACAACAAGCACGTCTTGTAATGAAAATCTGCTTCAAGTGTGGATGCAGAAACGACATTGAAGCTACAAGATGTAGAAAATGCAGAAACCCATACTTGAGACTAAAAAACAGAACCTTTGGCGTCAAGAAATAGAACTAGTAATTCATCAATCTTTGCCTATACTCTACAATTGCAAATTTTAACTCAGAACTGTATTGTGTAATGAATGATTTCGCAGAATCAGGATTTTCTAATTCCTCAAGATTTAGTTGGATATCATCAGGTAATTCTTCATTCATTTGAAAAAGAATCTTGGCTGCATCCACATATTGTCCAAGATTTTCAGCATATTCAAATGCCAACGTCATTTTATCAATTAAGGCATTAAATTCCTGTAGGGGCATGGATAGCATTTTGAAAATCAGTACAAAAGAGGAGGGTAATTACGAAATATCCAAAATCTAAAGACAAAAAAGCTTGTGAATTTGTAAATTTGTTGGACCGGTCGTCTAGTTTGGTTTGGATGACGCACTCACACTGCGTAAGGAGAAATCCCGCAAAGGTCGTGGGTTCAAATCCCATCCGGTCCATTAATTTTTAAAAAATGAACGCATTACTTAAGAAATTCAATATAGACAAAAGTAAAAAAATAAAGATAGGACATGCATATATTAAACTAATTCATAACTTTCGTGTAAAATAGATTGGTTCACGGTCTGTTTCTAAAAGTTTCTTCAGAATTACAATAAAATTTCTCTGCTCTGACTCGGTTGTATTTACTCCTGTTACTTTCACATGGCCTTCAAACATTCCATCTCTATCGTAAAGACGACCATGTGAATTCGTTCGATGATTTTCAACAGGCTCATAACCAAAATCCCATTCAACTTTTTCGTAATCTACGGAGCTTGTAAATCCAACTTTAACATGAACACCAGAACCTCTAACTCCTACTTTTATGTGTCCAGCCGTACTACTTTGAGTAAAACTTGACATAAGTTTTCCAAGTGGTGGTTTTATCACGTCAATAACATCAAATGTGTCTTCTTGCCAATTCTTGTCTTCATCAATCACTAGAATTCTACCTTGATAAGTTCCTTCATAGTATTCTACATTGTAGATTGTGGTTGTTGTTCCTCCGTTCAAGCTTTTAGTAAATCCATTTCCAGAATCAAACCAAACTTGGCTTTGTGGGTCTTTGTATGAAACAATAAAACCCACTCTACAGGATATGAACTATCATTAGGAACAGGCGTTTGTTTAAGAGTAAAGAGATCACCGCGTTGTTCACCTCTAAGAATATCAGTATCAGGCCATCCAGAATTACGATTACTCATATTACTTTAAGAATATCCTAATAATTAACTTTTCAGCTAATGCAAAAATAAAATTTGTAGGAGTTTGAAAGTACTCCAATAACTTTCTGCTGTTACTTAGAAAAATCATCAAAAATGTATCTGCACCCACTGTGGGTTCAAATCCCATCTGGTCCACCAGAATATTTTATCAAGTTCCAAAACCAAAACTGTAAAAAATTAAATTCTAGAATTGCTTTAAAGAAATCCCATTGTGTTTACACTTGCGATAAATTCCAATTGTATAGATTAGATCAAATACAAATATCGCTACAAATAGAAATTGCAACAAGTATGAATCTTGAGCAATTGGTCTGTAAAGATAAAATGCCACACTGAATGGTACTGTTCCAATCAACTTGAATAGTGCAATGTAAAATGACTGACCAGAAATTCCCTGTCTGTTAAATAACCACATTACAAACAGTACAGACATCATGATTTTGTCCAAATGCAGCAAATGCTCCAGATCCGTCTCCAAACTCATCAGTTATCGTTAAAATCATTGGAGTTGCTATTGACAATCCTAATGCAAATGATCCATAAAACTGCCAATTAGCAAAACTTGGGAACTTTTTTTTTCCATATTTTAGGAATTGTATTACAATTACTGCATCTAAAGCAAACCAGATATAATTTATGTAAATTTGAGGAGAATCATGTGGAATAAAAAATGAAAATATTATCTCCCATGAAATATTGGCACAAACTGCAGCCATGGGCATTCCAAATGTTTTATCTTTGAAGCCTCGTCTAATGATTAGAAGATAGGTTATAGTCCAAAATACTCCGCCTACTATTGTTATTTCAGTGAACATTGAACTCTTGATTTCCTATGTTCATCAATTAAGAGTCTTTGTTCTAGATATCCCGTAGTATCAGAGTATGCAGTGAAATACTAATTATCTAAAACTTATGACAAATCTCGAGACCACAATACACTAGTTCCACCAGTTGAGAATTGAGAAAAGTCGTATTCTTAACACGTATTCTCTTCCAGAGATTAAACGCGTATTAATACTAGCATTTAGATTTGAACCACTATCATCATCAGCATCTATAAAATGCAAGTTGCCGTTATCATTTTCAAATAAAACCATCACAACATCAGAACCACCAATAGTTCTAGGTAATACCTACTCATTTGGAACAGGTTTTACAAGCATTTTTACCAGCATTTCAAAGATATTTTTATTTCTGTTGTTGAATCGAAACTCTATTTCTTTGAGATATGGATGAAAATATTGTTTGGGAACTCCTCTATAATGATACATCCAAGTTTTAGCATAACTCCAAAACCCTTCCATTCCATTGATGTGAGCATCACCTCTTACATACTCATCCATCCCATGAGATACGACCTTGTGCTTTCCCCTCATTATCAAAGATGCATATGCAGTGTAATCATTCGTGTAATACAGTGAACCTTTTCTAGTGTGTTTTTTGATTAATTCCATTAGAGTATCGTATTTTCTGTCAGGTACTGGAAACGTCATGACATGTCCGTTTCTCTTGTATATTCCAAACACTAACGTCTTGCCTTCAGCACCCCAACCACGCTTTCCTTTACGATGACCGCCAAACATTGCCTCATCTAATTCTAATTTCCCAGACAGTCTGAGATTAATCATTGATGAGTCATAGATTGCTTCTCGAAATATTCTAAATACATGCTCTATTGTTTTGAGACTGATCTCTGTATAGAACGTATTCTGTATGCAGGAACTCCAAGCGAGAACAAGTAGAGAAGATATACAATTGTATTTGGAGGAATTCTAATTTTTCCAAGATATGTT
>JACERO010000098.1 GCA_013911135.1 Candidatus Nitrosopumilus sp.
TGGGGTGGCAGGACTCTGGGTCCAGGTATAGCTGGTGATGGTGTCGCCCTCTGGGTCAGTGCCTGATCCTTGCAAGCTCACCGTACCGCCTTCAACGACTGTGGGGGCTGCGGCAGTGGCCGTAGCGGTTGGGGCATCGTTATCGGCAGTGACCAAGATGTTCACGCTGTTGGTCATGCTCATTGGGCTGTCAGCATCGTCATCGGTGACTGTGAGCTCAAAGGTCAGGGTGACTAAATCCGCAGAGGTTGGCAACTGCGGTACCTCAAAACTCAATTCGGCAACAGCCGTATCCGTAACCGTAAGACCCCCCAGCACATCCCCGCCCGGCTGAGTGCTTAGCGGTGCCGTCTGTGTCCAGCTAAATCTCAGGTTTTCGGGGGCAGTTTCAGCATCGCTACCGCTACCGCTCAAGGTCACCGTGTCGCCTTCATCAACATCGCTCTGTGCATCACCCGCGACGGCAGTTGGTGGCGTATTGGGGGCGGTGATGACGATGGTAAAGCTGACCGGGGTGAAGGTCCCGACGAAATCGGCATATCTAATTTCTACACCGGTGTAGGTGCCCACAGCCTCTGGTGCAGGGGTACCCTCGAGGATACCTGTCGTAGTATTAAACGTCAGCCCAGGTATGGGTGGATTGTCGTTGCCAGTGGTCTGCCAGTCAATAGAGTAGCTATAAGGGCTTCGGCCACCAGTAAAGATATCCGCCCCGACAATGGCGGTGATGGGTGCACCGACTGTGAACATTTGAGGGGACTCTGGCCGCGCATCTGTTATTACCGAAGGTGCTAGTACGACATCCATAACCACGGTGGCACTGGCGGTCGCACCAGCGCTATCGGTCACACTGTAGATGAAGTCATACCTACCCGCAGCGGTGATGATATTATCGGGCCCTACCTGAAGGACACTAGCGAAATTGCGAGCGCTCGCAAACGTATTAAATTCAAGGAGCCCCTTTCTTTCATCTAGATTGTCCAGATCATAGGGAGGCACACCAGCTACGGTATAGCTCATACTGTAGCGATAAGGCGGAGTGCCACCTGTAGCCTCGGGTAATGACTCCTTAGCATCATCGCTGAGTGCTATACCTGAGGTGAGCAAGCGATCCGCTGGCGTCGGCAGGGCTAAGGCGGCGACGACGGTGAAGATCACGCGCACAGCAGCGGAACTGGTGCCTGCCTCATCGGTGACCGTCAGGGAAAATTCCAGCTGGGTGTCGGGCGCTATGCCCTCCGGTACGACGAAGGTTGGTCTCTGATCGGTGGGGTTCATTAGATCGACCACCGTTTCCGGGGGGGGCATGCTCCCGACGTTCGCCGGGTCCGGGTCGGTTTGCGTCCAGTCATAAACCAAATCCCCGGCTGCGGTGCCGTCATCAGTGCCAGACCCCTGCAAGGTTATCGTGGTACCCACAACGGCGTTTCCACCCGCACCCGCTATGGCAACGGGGGTTGCATTAATTACGGTGATGACCACTTGATCGTCGACCGAATTCAACCCGCGGGCACTGACTACCAAGCTGAACTCCAGTGGAATACTCGTTGCCGATCCGAGCTGCGGCGCGATAAAGGTTGGCATCGGATTGGTGGGGTTGATTAACGCCACGGTGTTCGTGCCGCTAATTCTCCAGGCATAAGTCAGCGTACCGGGAGGTGTGCCGGGGTCGCTACTGGCGCTACCGTCCAAGGTTACTGTGACTCCCTGGAAAACCTTGTTGTCATCGCCCGCGTCGGCAACTACGGCAGCTACGGCAGTGGGGCGAGCATCCATGTTATTATTGTTTGCGGCGACCGTGATGGTCACTAAGTCTGCAACGGAATCCATAGGGTTGTCAGCGTCGTCGCTGACTACCAACTGGAACACCAGCGTGAGGTTTGCCGTTAAACCCGTTGGCGACATGAAAGTTACCCTGTCCTCTGACGGTCTCTTCACCGGTGACAGTGACAGTGTGGCATGGGGTCCTGCTTCCGGCATGGTCTGCGTCCACGCGAAAGTCAGCTCTGAAAAATCTGTTTCGACATCGCTACTTAATCCGCCGTTCAAATAAATCGTTACACCCTGAGGCACAAGCAGCTGGTTCACACCGGCATTAGCAACCGGTACCGTATTGCCGGGGGCGGGGGCATTGCCAAATATGGCGAGAGGTGAAAAATCAGTTGTAGTGCCACAGACGAGGGTGCCTACAACCTGCCGGGATGGTAGCTGATTCCACATAGCGTCAGCGTCGCTCCCGGTCGCGTGATACAAAGCCGGGTTAGCTATGCCGTCGTGGGGTAGGCAGATGGTGACTGAGTTGCCATTGAGATTAGTCACATCAATATCCACCAGGCTACGTAGGCTGTTCGGGGCAGTCCCATCGGGTTGATTGGTTGGCAGAAGGTCTGCACTAACATCAGCTAAGACGGTAACTGTAGCGTCGATCAGTCCACTTGGCAGGATAATGGTTCCGCCTGCGGCTCCAAAACCACTGCCAGAGCTGCTTTGCCCTAAGGTGATTTCTGTTAAGCCGTCCGCGTTAGTGGAAAAAGCCGCATCCACCGTGCTAGCAGTACTGTCGTAAGTGTTTGGCACGGTGATGGTGAAAGTCGCAGGGGCACTGCTTACGCCTGTGCTGTCCGTTACGGCATAGGTTAGGGTTACCTCTGCTGCCATCGCGTCAGGGGTGCCTGACAGGGTTCGGGAGTCTGAGTCTGAGTCAAAACTTAATCCATTTACCGTATTAGTAGCGTAGTTGTTTGGCCCGTCCATTAGAGTGTAGGTGTAACTGCCATCGCCACCTGTTGCCGCTGGTAGTATCAAGTCGGTGATTTCTATACCCGCTGTGTAAACCTGAGCGGCTGGTGCGGTTAATGCCAAGACATCACGAGTGATGCTGATGGAAAAGGTGCGTTCATTAGCGGTGGTGCCGCCGAACAAAGCTGTGCCGCCGGTGGTGGTAGCAGCTTTCACCCGTACGTTATAGTCCTTGATCTCAGTGGTAGTAACTTTTGGGGTTAGCGCTCCAGCGCTAGTCAGGGTGAATGAGCCATTGTCCATAGCCCCTTCTCCAGTAACCAGTGTATAGGTCGGACTCTGTGCGGTTAATGCGGGGTTTTGTGCAGCCAGGGTGAAGTCTCTGCCATTGGCATCGGCGCTCGGTACAATATACCAAAGACCGAGGTTTTGGTTAAACATGTTGGCGCCAGAGAACATCTCATTCATACCCGTTGCCGTTAGTCCTTCAACATTCCAGCCGCTGATGTCGCCGTCAAAGGCACTGGCAGCGAAGAACATATAACTCATATCCGTTGCCTTGGAAACATCCCAGAGGCTGATGTCGCCGTTAAACATTGTAGCACCATTGAACACACCTCGCATATTGCTTACAGCAGAAAGGTTTGGCTTATCGTCTGCGCTCATCGTCATATTGCTTGCACTCTGAAATGCGCCCTCCATGCTGGTCCAAGAAGTGGTGGTGCCCCATTGCTGTATGTCTATTAATTTCCCTGCATCCGCGGTATTGCCAAACAACTTAAAGTGGGTGAGGCCTGAGACTACGACTGTGTAGTCGTCAGCGGTGGCGTAGGTATGGTTGACAACACCAGTTCCGGCCGTAGTCGCGCCATCGCCCCAGTTAATGGTGTAATTGCCCGCCACACTTGGGAAGGTGAGGATGAGATCACCCGCAGGCATCTGCCATTTGGTGACAAATTTATCAGTGCCAGCGGCACGGGTAACGAGGATGGTGTAGGGCTGGAGGGCGCCGTTTTCGGCAGTGACCACTATGTTGATAGCAGTGACACCTTCTTCCAGTGTTATCGGCATACTGGCTTCACTGCTGGTGACAGGGTTGGTGACAGGGCTGGTGACAGTGTCGTAGCCCACTGTGACGGTGGCACTCATTTGACTGGTGGTTGGGGTTACCATCAGGCTACCCTCACTGTTGATAACACTGGCGGTGTAGGTAAACGTGTCGCTGTCAAAGGTTTGGTCTAAGCTGATGCCGCTGATGCCATCGGACAAGGTTAAGGTTAAGGTATCCAAGGTGGCATCGGCGCTGTTCACCAGTGTATATGGTTGGTTAACGCCGGGTGTGGTGGCAGTTAAAGCATTACCTGTCGTATCTACAATGCTCGGATTTTCCGCAAATGCCAGCGTCACAGTGCCGTTTAGCCCTGCTAGATCGCCGCCGGCAACGGTTACCTGATACACAGCGCCTGAACCTGCAACATCGGTGGGTGTGGCACTGGTGCCGCTGACGGTAAAGTCGCCAACATCTACATTTTCTACATTTTCACTAAAAGTTACCGTCCAGATGAGTGTATCGGCATTGGTGGTTTCATCTGACGGCGTGGTGCGCACGATGCTGGTTACGGTTGGTTGCCCGCCAACAACCAGGTCTAAATCTATCGTGTTATCTTTGCCAAAGCTCACGCTGCTTACGGCAATGCGTACGGTATAATCGCCATCTGCTGCCATGCCTGAATTAAAGCTTAGGACAAAGGTATCTGAGTCAAGGGTGAATTTTGCATCATCCTTACCAGTACCTGCCAGTGCGTATTCTGGGTTTTGACTGCCTAAAAAAACATTTTGGGCGGCAAAGTTAAAGGTAAGCACTTCTAAGTTCTCAACGCCGTCATAGTCAGGGTTTGCTGTTCGTGGCATATCAATCTCCTCATCAACATACCAACGACCGAGGTTTTGATCAAAGCTGTGGGGTTGCCCTGAGAGGGTCAAGAACATATTCTCCATCTTATCTACGTTGCGAACATTCCAGTCGCCGATGTCTTGATTAAAACTACCAACGACAGCTTGAAACATGCCGCTCATATCCGTTACGCTCTCAACATTCCATCTGCCGATCTCTTTATTAAAGGCTTCGGCAGAGGCAAACATGCCGTTCATATCCGTTACCCTCCCAACATTCCAGTCGCCGATCTCTTGATTAAAGACAACAGCACGGGAAAACATGCCGTTCATATTCGTTACCCTCCCAACATTCCAGTCGCCGATGTCGCCGTTAAAGGTACTGG
>JACERO010000097.1 GCA_013911135.1 Candidatus Nitrosopumilus sp.
CAATCTCCTCTGCCATCTGAATGTGCCGAATGTCTTGCAGGATAACATCCTTGAGGCCACCGAGGGTGATGTCATCAAGATACATCGCACACAACTCAGACGACAAGTCACCACAATGCTGGTGAAGGGTCAAACAGAACAACATCATTAATAATGACATCATAAAATGGATATTTACTTCAATTATGCCCGACAACATGGCAGAGTTTTGGCTTTGTGGGCTTGCTTTGAGGTGAAAAGGGCCGTGCTAAAGTGCTCTTCTGCCGAAGCTTTGGTTCATTGCTGGGCAGAGTTTGCAGATCATTTCAAGGTGAGAGTTCAATTATCTCTTCAATATTATAACGATATTCATAGACTTTTTAATGATATTCATACATTCATTTATAAATATAGGCCTGCCTACCGACCCTATTTTTGAAGGGAAAGTACTCGTGAAACAACGTTGTTGATTGGAGTGGCCCAAGTTTGGAGAAATGGAAAAAAAATACCTATCCTACCATATATTTGTAGATGTCTACTATTTATTGTTACTGGGCATGCTCAAACAGGTCACAAGAGCTCAATAATAGGTGGAGTCAGGCCTGCCCACGAGCCAGGGAGGATGAGGTCTCGGGCTAGTCCGGGCGTGGCCAGACCATCACAAGGAGGATGATGGTCAGCCATGCCAGACTAGTCTCAGGCATATGAGACCAGGGGGCAAATCAGTTAAACATTTTTTTAAACAGCTGCAGTGCTAGTATACAGAGACACACAGAGTTTAAATAAAAGTTGTTTTCGACCTGCCTGCCTGATCAAAAAATATTTGGAGCTGCCTTAGCTACTTTCTGCAACGGCCACCATGCATAATGGGGAAATGTTTATGGCGGCCATTTTGTATCACATGACTGGGTGGGACCAATTGCAAGTCATGCAGACTGACCGCCTTGGTCTTTGGGTGTTTTTGTTTTTGTTTAGCTTTTCATGATTAGCTAGCTACAAACCAAAAAAAAAAAGAAAACGCCATCAGATAAGTTATGTTCTATAATTTGATTCACTCAAAGGGTAGATGCACAATTAGAATAATAGGTAAGATAAAATAGAATAATGACTAACAGAAATAGTGTGATAAAGAGACTAAACTAAAATGTTCTACAATTTATATTTTGTTTCTAAATCGGCACTCCAGTTGTCTTTAACGCTAACGATATTTTCTCACGGGCTCATGCCAACCCCAACTATTTTTCACTTTCCTTACTTCCTTCTCCGTGCGCATTGCAAATTTTGCGTCATCCACAACGGCTGCTACTTGGAAGCACACTTCGGGTGACAATATCATGCCAACTTGAAAGCCTTTAGATCCCCATTCTTGCATAAGAAAACGCTCTAGTAACCCCAAGGCTTCTAGCAGTTGTTGAATGGAAATAGAAGGCGTTATAGTCTCACCATCTAATCGGTAGAGGCAGACAAGGGGATAGTCCCATTTCTCAACAGTGGCAACACAAAATTTGCCCTGTGTCGTCCACTTATGGTGTTCTTGAGGCGTTAGCACTTGTCGTAGGAATCTTTCACGGTGATCGTTTCGTTCACGATCTATCAGTTTGCCTTCAAATTCAGCAAGAGGATTCTTTCCCTTGCAGAATGTGCCAGTCAAAGACAGAAACACATCTGTGGGCAAATGGACCTTCACATGGAAGTTACCTGTTCGTTGCCAAGAACCAACGGAATAGACGATGTAGGCATTGGACAGATTTTTAGGCACAAGCTTCTGGCATATATCAATCAACGTCTTCAACATTTTGACAAATACGTCATCACCGACTTCTTGACGAGTTTTACCCACAAAAACAGTTGCGCCTATAGTTGGCCTTTTCTGACGATCTACCCAGACTTCGAACTTTTCTCGATAGCTGTTAAGCTCATTAATGTTTTTGAAGACATCAGGTTGCATTTCCTAATACACAGGGGGGAAATGTTATTGTTTGTAACAGAGGCTGCATGCCTAATAGACTCTGACACGCTCTATAATATGCATGTTTGGCATCAATGGGTATAGCTAAGCAAAGCCCCTAATGACGACTATAGATGATCTGATGATTAGTAGCACAGCTACAACCATGATTCAGCCCTAGCTATACTCAGCCTAGTCATCACCAACAGTCGGCCATGTCAAGACTGGCTAGAAGACTTTGTACACATAGGCTCCAACTTTTCCAAAATACCTTCTGAGACACAAGCCCCCTCATTGCAGACCACAAACATTTTTGCATTTGACCACACCCATTTTCATGAGTTAGAGACAAACTTTACGTTGGAGAGATGGAGCCACAAGTTGGCCTAGCTCAGCTACGAACCCTAACATAGGGGCCGGGTTCAAACAGGAGCTATACCATTCAAGAATTCAGTTGTGAGGCTCTGCAGTATGCTCTGCGAGGTGAAGAAGTGCTGTCTCAGTATATCTTACTAAAAGTACCTCTACTTATTGCCTATACTGTGCAGGGTTTTGTATGGGCCCCCTTGAGTCTCCCCCCCCTCCCCCAGCGGGATGACATACGGGTAACTCAAATCAGATGATAATCATGTGACTAGAGCCATCTAGCTAGCTAGCAAATACAGTACAGCTGGAGTCAGTTGTCTGTTTCTGCCAAATATCAAAGAAAGCAAGACACGAAACTATAGGATTTTGTTGATTGGAGCTTTGTTGTTGGTGTGCTTCCAGGAGCGAGGTGACAGTTCCCTCCTGCAGTGCTGGTTCAGCTGCACACGGGTCTATAGCCTAGCTCTAAACTAGTGCTGTTCGGAGGACTGCATCACACAGCGCTAAAGTAACGTTCCAGGATCAGCATAAGGATCAGACATGCAAGATCAGCTTTGCCCCAGGATTTTGGCCAGTGGTCCCTACTTGAGGGACGAGACTAGGCTTTGAGGGGAAGGAACCGGTCCTGCATGTGGTGCAGAGTGCATAGTACAGGAGATTGCAGAATCTTTGCAAGCATTAGCTTCCTTATATGGAATCTAGCGACTATTGATCTTTTACTCCAGAGTTTACATAGTGATACAAACTGCCATAGAACAGCTGCAGTTGCAAAGATTCCTGTAAATGGTCATGACCAATTGTTACTATGTCAACTTAGATGATAACAACGCGTTTTGAGGGGAAGGAACCGCTTTGAGGGGAAGGAACCGGAGCCTGTCACTGGGAGTCTGTTATCAGCTGACTGTACAATGTTGGAGCGGCAGACTGCACAGTAAATGGTCACCACAATTGGTCATGACCCATGTGGTGACCATTTAACTTAGATCCTCCATGATGACTCAGTGCAGAACATGTACAGTGTGCTTGTTTAAGGGGGGCAGGTTTTTTAGGCACTAACACTTTCATAACCAGCAGCTCGGAGTGATGCTCCATGCCATGCAAGGGATAATCAATAGCTTGAGTCACAAAAACAACAACCATGACAATCCCTTGGTGGTAGGATTGGTTTCTTACCGATGGTCTTGCTGGGAACAATGTTGGACTGGCCTTCTGCAAGCTCCAGGCCTGAGGCTATAGAGCCTGTTTTTACGTCATATATTTGACATCCCCATTCTTCTTTGCCCCCACCCCCTGCCCCCCCACACCCTGTCCATGCAAAAGTGTGCCACCAAACAAATTATGATGGATGAGGCCATGTCCTACTCAAAATGTGCACTCACAATGTCCTACTCAAAAATGTGCACGCCACAAACCTATAACTGAGAAGTTTAGTAAGGGAAATCTGAAAGGCAGACAGGCAGATCAACCAAACTAGAGCCAGCTCCCGGTACACAAAGGTAGCCTCGTCCCCAGGCCTTCCTTCCTCCTTGACCTCTGAGGGGGTCAGAGGTCAAGGAGCTCCTTGACCTCTGACCCCCTCAGAGGTCAAGGAGGAAGGAAGGCCTGGGGACGAGGCTAACACAAAGGATCTTGGCAGATACAGGAAGTAGATGGTTAGCTACATTCCATTCAACCCAAATGTGACCACAACTTTTATTTACAGTCATTTTCGAAAGAGCTGCTCTTCTGCTGCACAGCAGTACTAGCTACCGGTTTTGTGTCTTGGAGACCTTCCTAGGAGTCAGGGTGCATGGAGGTAGTTATGTTAGGACTCTGCAATAGTAGCTCTGGCAATTTGTTTGTCTGGACAGTCTTCTATGATTTTGATGTCAGGATCCTAGTACTATATACAACATATCTTTAAAAAAAGTTGCTGTCCAGTTTTGAGCTATACAGGCTAAGAAACTAGACCACTTTTAGCCTATTTTTAGCCTGTCACTTCAGTGGAACTGACCACCAGCACTCTAGCTGACCCTACCTACCTACCCACCCTGAGCACTATCAGCTATAAGTTTTGGATGTTTGAATGGCTCTACTGGGCTCTACCATACCCCCTGCAGACAATAAGGTCAAAGGTTATGCAGGTCTTTGCTTTACCCAAGGTGCACCAGTAACGAAAAACTACTGCTTACTAAAGGCAGTCTCTATTCAGTGGAATGGACTACTGGAATGGACTACTGGAATGGACTACTGGAATGACCCAATTTTCTTTGAAGTCCCTAATTGTGGCCATGTGGTTTTTTTTGTTGGCTAGCTGTATAGGCAACATACTAAACAGCATACAGTACACAAACTCTTATAGTTCTGGGTGAGTATACAGTTATTCCTTGAGGCTCAGAGCAACAGACTTAAGTTGTCAGCTAACCAATTCATTCTGGTCAATTAAAGTGTGTGTCTGTCCTGGTCACCCCAAACCCAAAGGACAGCTTGTGCCTGAGGCATCAAGAGAAGCAGCATCCCAATCTTGTTCCAGAAGTTTCCATTTGAACTCTAATATAGTTGCTTATAACCATTAACTCGATCTTTAGTGCCGGGTCCATTCTATATCTCTAAATTTCCTTCAACTACCACAAGGAACGTATAATTATCCCCCCCCCTCCCCCCC
>JACERO010000033.1 GCA_013911135.1 Candidatus Nitrosopumilus sp.
CAAATTGTTATTAGTTGATAGAGAGTTTTTTACAGCTGGAATAATTTCTGTGATAAAACAAAAACACTTGAAATTTCTAATGCCTGCAAAAAAGACTCCAAGAATTAAAGATGCCATTTTACAATATGTTAATGGAGATAGAAAATCAATTTCAAATTGTATGATACAATCCGCATCAGGGCATGTCGAGTCATTTACTCTAGTCATTTTACCAAACAAGAATGCAAGAAAAAAATCAAATCTTACAGACCAGTACATTACATTTGCAACAAATATTTCACCAAAAGAAATATCACACAACATACAATCCATTCCAACTGATTACAAGCAACGGTGGGGAATAGAGACAGGTTATGCCTGCATAGGAAGATTCAGACCAAAAACTATAGTTCAAACCAATCCATAAGGTTGCTATACTTTTACTATTCATTAATTTTGTACAATGCATGGATTATTACAAATTTGATAATATCTGAAGAATCGGATATACAAAATTACAAACCAATCATATCAATTGAAACTCTCAAATATTTCTTTGTGAAAATGATTGTGTATTATTTTAGAAATAACAAAAATAATTATTTCCTAGAATGTGTAATTTGATGTACTTTCCCATCTACTGGTAACATGATGTTTCAATTGATTCTAGCAGTTTAGTCAGGTTACATGGTTTTAAGAAGACACCTGTGACCTCTTTTTTCAGATTTCGATTTTCCAAATAAGCAGTTATAACAAAAATCTTTGCGTTGGGATTTTTCTTTTTAATTTCTTTTATCGCATAGTTTCCATCATATTTGGGCATCTTCATATCTAAGATAACAAAGTCTGGGTTTTTTTCCTCAAATAATGCAGCTGCTTCACATCCTGTGAAACCTTTACCAACTACCTCATGCCCTTTTACATCAAAAAATGTTGATAGTGATTCCACTGCATCATCATCGTCATCAATTATTATTCCTGATAGTTTCTGTTTCATATGTTGTAGTTGTACTTTTTCAATTATTTATCATGTATGTTGTTTAAAATAATTATACATTCAAAAAATATTTTACACTGTCATTTTCATAACGATCGCATAACTTGTTTTCATTAATTTACTCGTGAAAAATAGATAATGGATAAAACTAAATGTTAAAGAAAACCAATCTTTTAAAAAATATTTATCTTTCTAACTCTTTGATTTTTGCTGCTGTAATTTCTGCCGCTCTTTTACCTGAGAATAGCATTGAGCCAAATGTTGGTCCCATTCTTGCCAATCCATGAGTTTCAGTAACTGACATACCTGCTGCAATTAGTCCTGGATACACTTCTCCTGTTTTGTGAACTACATGTTCCTCTCCATCATTGACAAACATTGGTTCCATTCCTTTCCATTTTGCTAGTCCTCTGTCTACTAGTCTCTTTACAGCTACAGAATCATGACCTGATGCATCGATGATTACTTTAGCTTCTAAAGCAATTGGATCAACGCATGTGATATTACGTGGTAATGCTGAAACTGGCATCCAATTAACTACAATTCCTGCTACTCTCCCATTCTTCAATACTAAATCGTCAAACTTGGTAAGTTGCAGAAATTTTACTCCTGCATCACATGCAGCTGCAATTAACTTTGATACTGCATGCGGTCCTGGTGTTAGATACAATCCCTCTGCAACTTTTTTGTATGGAACTCCTAGTTCATCCCAAATTTTTTGTGCAGGTTCTCTAACTGTGACAGGATTCATCATATACCCTCCTAACCAATAACCTCCTCCAAGATAGTTATTTTGTTCAATAACTAAAACTTTGTAACCCATGTTTGAAAGCTCTCTGCTTGCTGTTAATCCTGCAGGCCCAGCACCAATAATGATGACATCTGATTCAGCCCTGTCAATTAAAACATCATGAAATTCATTTGCGATTGCACGTGTAATTTCAACTTCACGTACATCAGTAAATATTTTAGAAGATTGTTCTGCAACTGTTGCTTCTTGCATGTGGATTTTCATTCTATGAACCCATTAATACTTTCTCACAATTTTTTTCAAAAATTAGGTGATACTAATGATTTCTATCTAATTGGGATTGGCCAAGAAGTAAAAAACAGGAAAATTATGTACTTTGCTGAAATTTTTCTCCTAAAACCTCCATATATCATAAATTTATAACTAAATTCAAAGGAATTTTCTTGTAATGACTATATCTAATCTAAAACAATCTAGACCTGATTCTGCAAAACCCAAAATTGATTGGGCTAAAGTAGAAGAGGCAGATAATTTTGCAAAGACCGTAAAGCTATTCCGTCAAGGAAGATATGATGCAGATAGTTTTAGACGATTTAGACTTCAACATGGTGCATATGGTACTCGAATGACTGGTGATTATGCCATGGTCCGAGTCAAAATCCCTGCAGGTGAAATTTATCCACATCAACTTGAAAAAATATCTCAACTAAGTGAGCAGTTTTCAATAGGTAGTGCACACTTTTCAACAAGAGAAAACATTCAACTGCACTGGGTCGTCCTTGAAGATGTCTCAGAAATATTTCGAGGTCTTACTGAAGTTGGTCTTACATCAAGAGAAGCATGTGGGAATACAGTCAGAAATGTTATGTGTAGTCCTTTGTCGGGTGTTTGTTCTGATGAAGAATTTGATTCAACTCCATATGCACTTGCAACAGCACGATTCTTTTTGAGAAATCCAATGGCACAAAACCTTCCACGAAAATTCAAATTCAATTTTACTTGTTGCGAGAAACATGGAATGGTGAGAATGGTTGATGTTGGATTAATCCCTCAGATACGAGAAATTGACGGAACTTCTCAACGAGGTTTCAAAATCTTCCTTGGAGGTGGATTGGGAAATAAATCATTTGTTGGACATCAATTAGAAGAATTTACTCCTGAAGAAGATTTAGTGTATACTTCAATGGCTGTATTGAGAATCTTTGATAGACTTGGTGATAGAAAAAACATGGCACGAAATAGAATGCGTTATCTTGTAAATGATATGGGCTGGGAAAAATTCCAAAATCTAGTTCTAAAAGAAAGAGCAATTGTAAGGGCTACTCAATCAGTAATTACTCAATTAGAAGTTGATCACACCCCAAATGAAATCAAACGACCAATTCGAATTAGTGATGAGAGTGGTGAAGCAGCACCTGAAGGTTATGCACGATGGCTCAAAACAAATACTGTTAAACAAAAACAATCTGGCTATAGTTCTATCTTTATCACTCTTGAGGCCGGAGATATCACTGCAAGTCAACTTGATGCATTGGCAGACCTCATTCGTGACTTTTCTTCTGAAGGCAAAGCAAGATTTGGTTTTGTGCAAAATGTAGCATTACGTTATGTACATGAAGATGATTTACCACGTTTGTATTCCAAACTTCTAGAGGTGGGATTGGCAAAATCCGGTGCATTAACTATGACTGCTCCTATTGGTTGTTCGGGAACAACTTCGTGTAATCTTGCATTAACAAATTCACATAGACTAGCAAAAGAAATTCAAAGAAAACTCCTTGAGTTAAAATTTGATGAAGATGATGATCTGAGTGACTCTTCTATTAAGATAAGTGGCTGTCCAAATTCCTGCGGTCAACATGGAATTGCGACTATTGGGTTCTTTGGAGGTGGAGGACGTGTTGGAAAAGATATGTATGCAAATTACCAGATGTCTTTAGGTGGACGCTCTGATGGTGATACAATGTTGGGTCAAACATGTCTTAGGGTTCCTGCAAAAAGAGTAATTCCTGTAATTCTAAAAATCATTGAACTATTCAAACAAAATAAGAAATCTGATGATAATCTTCAATCTTGGATTCATAGAGTTGTAAATAACAATGAAGACTCTGAGATAAAATCAATTAACGATATCAAAAAAGTTTTAGAACCCCTAGTAGTTCCTCCAACAAAAGAAGAGGATCCTGACTTTTACCTTGATTATGGTGATGATACTAGTTATCACACAAAAACTGGAAAGGGTGAATGTGCTGCTTGACAGACTCTGGTAAAATAACAACTGATGTTGACTCTTTACGATCAGAAATAAGAGACAAAAGCATTAGAGTAATTGATGTTAGACGAGAAGATGATTACAAACAAGACCATATTCCTACTGCTGTAAATTTACCCCTAGCAAATCTTTTGTCTGACGATAGTCCAGAACGTATTTTGAAACTCATAAACGCTATGGGAATTGATAATGAAACACCTGTTGTTGTTTATGATGACACTTTTGGTGCTTTGGCATCAAGAGTGGCGTGGACTTTGGAATACATTGGGCATTCAGATGTAACTTTACTTGAAACCACTTATGGTCATTGGAAATCATTGGGATTGGAAAGTGATTCTAATATTCCTGAAATACAAAGCAAGGAACACTCTATGAATCTACAACCAAATATTTTGGCAACCTCTGATTATTTGGAAAGTGCAAAAGATAGAGATGATGTAATCTTGATTGATAATAGGGAGCGCCTAAATTATCTTGAACAACATATTCCGGGAGCAATTAGCTTACCTTACAGAACACTTGCCAGTAACAATAAAATTTTACGCCCAAAAGAGGACATGAAACGATTACTTGAAAATCGAGGAGTTACTGGAAATTCAGAAATCATTACTTATTGTGGTAGTGTGGGAACTCTTTCTGGATTAGCATATTATGCACTAAAATCTGTAGACCTGCCTAATACAAAATTATATGTTCGTTCTTTTAAGGAATGGAAAAATCTTCAAAAACCTACAGCAAAACAAGAAGATGCTAGCTATTGGGATTTGTCTGCAGAATAATTATGTAATCTCATTTCTGAGCTTTTTAGTAATTGTTACTTCAATGTTATCAAATAATGTTAACATCTTGTCTTTGTTATCTATAATATAATCCTCACCTCTATCTTTTAATCTAATCTTCCACAATCTTATTTCTCTGTGTTCATCTAAGAACATTTCAATCATCTGTTCACCTGATTTTTCAATGTCTGTGAATTCTTCGAAAACATTCAAAGTTTTCTCCACGTCTTCTTCTTCAATTGCCTCTCTTACAGATTGAATAGCTTGGCTGAGTTCTTTCAAATTCTTAATTGGTCTTGGTAATGTTTTTCTTGTAATTCCAAATAATCCCTTTCTTTCTTTACCTATTCTTTCTGCAACATTAGGTGCAAGATCATAAATTGGAATTTTACTTAGACCATCTCTCTTTTCATTTTGTACTAACAGTCCTTTTTCTAATAATTTTTTTAATCCTGTTTCTGCATCTACTCTATCAAGATATGTTGTCCAGACAATTGCACCAAGTGTATGATATCCTTGTCTAACTGATTCTAAAACTACAACTTCTTGAATTCTCTTGAATCCTTCTTCTATTCTTACATTTTTAAAATCAAAGTCTCGAATTGATCTTCTAGCATTTTTAACATCGATTTCAATTGAACGTTTCAATGCTTCTAATGAATCTGGTACTTGATTTAGTAATGACAAGAAACAAGCTTTGTTGTACCAAGCCATTCCATACGTTGGGTCTGATTCAATTGCTTTTTCAACTTCATCTAATGCTTTGGCATATTTTTTTTGTTCATAATGTACTAGTCCTTTAAGATTCCAAACTTCTGGATTTGTAACATCAATATCTAAAATTTTATCATAAATTCTTATTGCTTCATTGTGCTCACCCAAATGAAATCTAGCATAACCTAACTTCATCAAAGTCTCTACGCTGTTAGGATCAATTCTTAGCGCTTGCTGAAATAACTCACAAGCCTCTTCTAGTTTTTCATCTGCCATACGATTAATTCCTTTTTTGAATAATTTCTTGCGATTATAGTCTGCATCAACTAGGCTGGTCTCTTTTACCTTGACTTTTTCTACCTTTGATTCATCTACCTTTGATTCATCTACCTTTGATTCATCTACCTTTGATTTCTTTCCGAATGGCTTCTTCACTAGCTCAAACTGCAATTTTATCTAGATAAATACTATCCTTAATGGGCTTGACTCTGTTTATACTGTATTTCAAAAAAGCTTATGCGATCTAAATACAGAAATACTTGAAATATGCACAAACGAATGTGTCATCTCAGTCCAGAGTCGAAATTCAAGGACCTGCACCTTTTAAACAATCAGGTGTCTACGAAGCACAAATTGCAATAACTGACAGTAAACCTTCAGATGATTCAATTCGAACTAAGCAATTTCCATCTTTGTGGAGGAGTAATTTCCACCTTAGGGTAAAAGATGGTGTATTTTCTGAAACAATTGGGTCTACTGAAAACCCACTTCCTTCATCAATAAATAATCTTGATAAAGTTTGGATTGTTGTAACTGATCTATTTTCTTCATTACATACTGTGTTTGATGTTTCTTTGACGAAATCAACACGAAAACTACAACCTGAACCTAAACCAATTTCTGAAAGTCCAAAACCAAAACGTTCTACAAAACCCAATTCACTTGTTAGCTCTACTGGTCTGCAAGGTTCCACTGGTGACAAAGGTCCACTTGGTCTGCAAGGTTCTGCAGGAGATAAAGGTCCTGAAGGTATACTTGGTCAACCCGGTGACAAAGGTTCACTTGGTGACAAAGGTTCACTTGGTGACAAAGGTCTTCCAGGTGACAAAGGTCTTCCAGGTGACAAAGGTCTTCCAGGTGACAAAGGTCTTCCAGGTGACAAAGGTCTTCCAGGTGACAAAGGTCTTCCAGGTGATAAAGGAGTTACTGGAGATAAAGGAGATAAGGGTGACAAAGGAATTGCTGGTCCACCTGGTGACAAAGGAGAAAAAGGCCCAACAGGTTCTGCAGGTGAAAAAGGTCAAACCGGAATAAAAGGTCCGCTTGGCTCAACCGGAGAAAAAGGTCCAACTGGTCAACCCGGTGACAAAGGAGCATCTGGATTAAGAGGTTCTCCTGGAGAAAAAGGTGACAAAGGTTCACTTGGCCCATCTGGTGACAAAGGATTAACAGGTCCAACAGGTATTCCTGGAGAAAAAGGTCCAACTGGAATAACTGGTGTTCAAGGTGAAAAAGGAATACAAGGACTTTCTGGTCCTATTGGAGAAAAAGGTACTTCAGGTCCAACAGGACCTATTGGAGGAAAAGGTTCAACTGGAATCACTGGCCCAACCGGAGAAAAAGGTAACAAAGGTCCTGAAGGTACAACCGGCGACAAAGGCCCACAAGGCCCACAAGGTCCTGCAGGATCTAAAGGACTTACAGGAGTTCCAGGTCCACAAGGAGAAAAAGGTGACAAAGGTCCACTTGGTCCACAAGGAGAAAAAGGTTCAACTGGTCCACTTGGTACAACCGGCGACAAAGGCCCACAAGGTTCTCAGGGTGAACGAGGTGTAACTGGTCCACCAGGAGAAAAAGGCCCACAAGGCCCACAAGGAATTCAAGGTCCACAAGGTGAACGTGGTCCAAACGGTCCAATAGGTCCATCAGGCGAACAAGGTACATCCGGTGAGCAAGGTCCAATTGGCCCACCCGGTCCTAGAGGTCCACCCGGTCCACCCGGAGAAAAAGGTCCATCAGGTGGAATGTCTTCTGAACAAAAAACAATCTTCAAAGAACTATTAGAAATTCTGACAAACAAAAACATCATCACAACTGAAGAACAAATTAAACTAATGAGTTATCTTTACTAATCAGGTTGAATAGGTAATTACAATGAGTGAAAAACCAACTAAAATTGAATTTGAAATATTAGACTACAAACGATTAGAAAATGATTTTGTATCTTTCAAATTAGAAGATGGAACCGTCGTTAAAGTTAAAGTTGATTTGGATAGAGTTGGCAAAGCTACCAACTACAAAAACCCTGATGGAACTCCTCACTATGCGATTAGTACTGCCATCAAACTATCAATTGTACCTCCTGATAAAAAATTCTCAGTAGAAAAGAAATCAGTTAAAGGAACAAATACACAACCTCCGGGACAAATGTTTAGTTAACACTGATTTAGGATTCAGAAAAAGGAAAACAATTCGTCGTCTAAATGACGATTGTTAATTTTACGATATTATCGTCTACGTTTAGCTGCTTTTCTTTTTGGAGTTGCTTTACGTTTAGCTGCTTTTCTTTTTGGAGTTGCTTTACGTTTAGCTGCTTTTCTTTTTGGAGCTGCTTTACGTTTAGCTGCTTTTCTTTTTGGAGCTGCTTTACGTTTAGCTGCTTTTCTTTTTGGAGTTGCTTTACGTTTAGCTGCTTTTCTTTTTACTGCCATTGCTGAGTCGACATTTTCATTGTTTTTCAGTGGTTAAACTAAAGAAAATTACACAAATTGATAACAAATTATCAAGCGATTTTTTCTCATAAATTTTTTTTGAACGTAAAATTTTTCAATAAACACTTTCTGCAGATGGTCTTCTTCCCTGTAGCCAACCAGTTTTACCACAAATTGTGCATTTGTACTTTCTTCTATGCTTGTATGTGGCCATTTTTGGAAGAAAAATTAATTCTTGTTTTGTTTTTGTCATACAATATGTGCACCATCTGTGCTCAATTTCTTGATTCATGTTACAATTTTTTGCATTATGTTCCTCGTTTCTTGATTATTGTTAATACGTCTTCATCAAGTAAAATATGACTCAATCCTACTCTTTGTCCTCCAAATTTTACACTTTTCCCCCAAACCAAACTGTATCTGAATTCTCTCCTTAACCTTCGATGGAGTTTATTGCAGATATCTTCAACTGTATCTCCCTCTCTTGCAATTAATGGTTCTTTGAAATCAGCTTTTCCTCCTTTTGGTTGCATGTAAATTCTAATAAATTTTAATTTCTCATATATTTTCTCTTTGAGTAATTCAATGTTAATGTTTGAATTTGCAGACACTTCAACCACTTCTGATTTTATTTTACCCTTCAACTCTTTTAGAAATGCTTTGTCTACTAAATCAATTTTATTTAAAACAGTGATAGCTTTTGAATAACTAATGTTTCCAGCAACATGATCTGCTAATTGTTCTGATGTGATGTTTTCTCTAATTACAACACGTGCACTAACTATCCCATAAAGATGTAAAATATCTTTGAGATGTTTCTCTGAAATTTTTGTAAGTCTTACTTGTTGAGCAACTGCAATTCCTCCCATTACTGCTTTTTCAATTGTGATGTTTGGTGGTAATTGATTAAGTCTAATTCCAATATTTCCTAATTCATTTACTAATACATCTTCATGATATGGTTGAAATACGTCTAATAGAAGTATTACAAGATCTGCCGTTCTTGCAACCGACAAAATTCTCTTTCCTAATCCTTTACCAGTTGATGCTCCTTTGATTATTCCTGGAAGATCCAAGACTTGGATTTTTGCACCTCTATATTCCATCATACCTGGAACTACTGTGAGAGTTGTAAATTGAAATGCACCTATAGTAGATTTTGCCCCCGTCATTTTATTTAGTAGTGTGGATTTTCCAACACTTGGCAATCCGATAAACACAACTGTTGCATCCCCTGTCCTTCTGACATCAAACCCATCTTGTTTCATGCCTGATTTTTTAATGACATTGTCTTCCTGCTCTCTTTTTAATTTCGCAATCTTTGCTTTTAGTAAACCAATGTGATGCTCTGTTGCTTTGTTGATCTGAGTTTTTGCCATTTCATCTTGAATGGCTTTAATTTTTTCAGGAATTCCCAATACTATTCATCTACTGCAACATTCTTTTCAAATAAAACCGTACTACTTTACTTACGCAGCAAATATTATTCGGTTTGTAAAACAATTTGTATGAAAAAGAGAACGTTTGCAGTGGATATTGACGGTACAATTACTGAAAACGGTGGAGGTAGAATACATTTGGATGCACTTGAAGCATTAAGACATCTAACTAAAATGGGGCATAACGTGATTTTTGTAACTGGTCGCTCTTCTGTTGAGGGATTCCTCCTATCTGTGTTTGGTGGAACTACGCAGATCTCTGTTGGTGAAAATGGTGGATGTATTACCCTTGATACTAATGAGCATATTTTGTTGGGTAATATTGAAGAATGCAAAAATGCATTTCAAGTTATCAAAAACAATATTGATAATGTTAAAGAAAAACCTGTTTTTCCTAGAATGACTGAAGTTGTTTTAGAAAGAACATTTGATCTAGATCTTGCAAGAAAGGTATTGTCTGAAAATAATCTTAACATGGAACTATCTGATAGTCAGTATGCTTTTCACATCAATTCTTTTGGAATTGACAAAGGTACAGGATTCAGTGAAATCATGAAGAAACTGTCTATTTCACGCGATGATGTAATAGCCATTGGAGATAGTGCAACTGATATTCCATTGTTTAAGGTAGCAAAAACCAGTATTGCCTTGGGAAATGCATCTGATCAAGTAAAATCTGAGGCTACAATAGTAGTTTCTGTAAATGCAGGTGATGGTGTTCTTGAAGCATTAGATAAATTAGCACCTAAATTATCTAAGATATAAGATGACATTCAAATCAATTATTGATGAAATTGAAAATAACATTAACAAGATACTTGGAGACCTTTCAATATCTGATGTACAATTTACTGTTGAACCTGCAAAACCTGGTTTTGGTGACGTTAGCTCAAATGTTTCATTTTTACTTTCAAAACAACTCAAAAAAAGTCCTAAAGATATTGCAGAGATGTTATCTGAAAAATATCAACATTGCACTAATACTATTGTCTTAAAAACTGCAGCACATCCATCAGGTTATTTGAATTTCTTTGCTAACTGGGAAAAATTAAGCCAATTAATTCTCTTTGAATCACATCTTCCTGAATTTGGCGATGTGGATATTGGAAAGAATTCTACAATTGTAGTTGAACATACAAGTGTAAATCCTAACAAGGCTCTTCACATAGGTCACATTAGAAATATTATCATTGGTGATGCTGTCTCTAGAATTCTAAAAAAAGCAAATTACAAAGTTAATGTTTTAAACTATATTGATGATTCTGGCCTTCAAGTGGCTGATATCATAGTTGGATTCAAACATCTTGGTTTTGATCAAGAATCTCCTGATGGAAAGAAATTTGATCATTATTGTGGTGATGACGTATATGTCAAAACCACTGAAAAATACGAGTCCAATTCTAGCCTTGAAGAGATTAGAAGAAATATTCTTAAAGAACTTGAAGATGGTAATTCTGAAACTGCTAAATTTGCAGATAAAATTACACGTAGAGTTTTGGCAAATCAACTAGAAACATGTTGGAATCTATCTGTTTCTTATGATTGTCTTAATTTTGAATCTCAGATAATTCGTTCAGGATTATGGGATAAAATCTTTGAAAAGATCAAAGAAATGAACCTAATAGAATTTGAAAATGAAGGTAAGAATGCAGGATGTTGGGTAATTCGTGGTGAGAATAAAGAGGGAGATAAGGTGATAGTCCGAAGTAATGGAACTGCAACGTACATTGCAAAAGATATCCCATATGCTGCCTGGAAATTAGGATTAGTTGATGATCCTTTCCATTATCAGAAATATGACAAAGAGCAACCTAGTTCACGAGTTTTGTGGCAAACAACTTTGGACTCTAACAATGAATCTGCCCAAAATTTTACTGGCCAAAAAGTAATCACTGTAATTGATTCTAGACAAGCAAGATTACAAAAAATTATCACATCATTAGTGGCCAAATTCAAGTCAGCCCCTGATGCATACGTCCATCTTGGGTATGAATCAGTTACTCTAAGTTCTGAAACTGCAAAAGTTCTTGGTTTGGATACTGATGGAAAACAAGCTCAGATGTCTGGCAGAAAGGGACTGTATGTGAATGCTGATTCTGTGTATGGTTTGCTAAAAGAAAAAACAAAAGATGAAACAAAGAAGAGACATCCTGAAATGGATTCATCTGATGTTGAGAAAATTGCTCACAATGTAGCAGTTGGAACTTTACGTTATGAAATGATAAAACAAGATTTAGATAAAATAATTACTTTTGATTTAATAAAATCTCTTAGTTTGGATGGGGATACTGCACCATACATACAATATACTCACGCAAGAGCTGCAAGAATATTAGAAAAATCTAAACGCACTCCTTCAATTGATGTTGATTTTTCTTTGCTGAAAGAACAATCCGAACTTAATCTGATTAAAACAATTGGCATGTTTGATATGCAGGTTCGTGATGCAGTGAATAATTTATCTCCAAAAGTTATTGCAAGATACTGTCATGATTTGGCAGTTGCATTCAATTCATTTTATGAGCATGTCAAGGTTTTAGAATTAGGTGATGAATCCTTGGAGAATTCTCGTCTTTGTATTGTAGATTCATTTAAAATTACTCTTGTAAAAGCACTAGATCTTCTTGGTATAGTTGCACCTGATAGAATGTAAATCCCAGAGAGCGACAACACGAATGCTGTTACTCTCTGGTTTGTTGGCGTGCAAACCAATTACCGATAATCGAAGATTGGCCCATAAAAATCTGTGCCTATAATTTTTGAGAAATATGATTTACAGAATTAATTAATATTGTAATAAGTTATGAAAAACATCAATTAATATGTATTTTTCTCATAAAATGATGTTTATTTGTATAAAATTAACAACTATTGATATTCTAACGTGTTTTTAGACTATTATGGGTCTTGGAATTGCTATTGGTGGCGGTATTATGCTGACCGTGTTAGTTACACTAGTGGTCACCACTGCGATGACCATTAATGAACATGTCAAAGTGCAAGAAAGTATGCATGAAGGTATGGGATTGATTAACAAATTTCAAAAAACTGACTTTGTATTTAATGATACATCAGCAGAAAGTGGTTTGTCTGGTGTTAGTTTTGGGTTAAACAATACTGGCTTAGAAAAATTCTGGGATTATGACGATTCAAACTTGATTATTACATATGAAACATTATTGATGGAGTAAAAACTAATGTAACTGAAACACAATCATATTTTTCTGGTTCAAATATTTCGATGGATTGTAATGGAAGTAATGGTGGAGAAATTCCATTTGGAACATGGTCAATTTCTCAAATCAATGGAGATGTACTGGATCCTGGATTGTTAAACTCTGATGAAACAGCAAAAGTTGTAACGCCATTAAGTTACCCTTTGTCTAATGAAATATCGACTATTTCACTGACATTTGCCAGTGATGTAGGAAAAACCACGACCGCAAGTTTTGAAACCAGCTCAAACTGTGTTTGGGAAAATCCAAGCTGGCTTGATAGAAAGCTAATAACAATAAATTATGATTAAGTTTCAGATGATCTTAGTAATTTTCCTGTTCTGATCAGTGTTGTAGATTCTGATTTACAAGCTAATGCACAAGCCGATGGCGATGACATTTTTTTTACATCTGATGATAAATTAACAAAACTAAATCATGAGATTGAAGAATATGATAACTCTGATGGGACACTAGTTGCTTGGGTAAATATTTCTAGCTTGTCTTCAAGCGTTGATACTGAAATTTACATGTATTTTGGTAACAGCTTAGCATCAAACCAAGAAAATGCTCAGAATGTTTGGGATGATGATTATATCATGATACAGCACCTCAATGAAACTTCTGGAAGTCATATTGACTCTACCCAATATGGAAACAGTGGTACAATAACCGGAAATGTTGATCAAACTGTAAGTGGAATTATTAGTGGGGCTGATGAATTTGATGGCTCTGATTCAAGAATTAATATTCCAACATCATCAAGTTTGGATACCCTTGATCATATGACAACTGAAGCTTGTTTTTTGCTGATAATATATCTTCAAATGAGGTTATTGCTAGCTTTTATCGCACAAGTAATGATCGTACGTATTTGTGGTATGATGACCCAGGAGCTGGATTTCGAGTATGGGAGGACATCAATAATTCTAATGACTTTGAAGCTACGACTTCTTTCACACCTGCAGATGTGACATGGTATCATATTGCATGGACTATTGATGGTACTGACTGGAAAATATACATCAATGGTGTGGAACAAGGTAGTACTTCTGACAGCTTGACTATGTCTGATATAGGTGATGGGTTTACTACAGTAATAGGTGAGAGATGGAATGGCTCACAAGGCGATAGAACCTGGAATGGTGTTCTTGATGAGGTGAGGATTTCAGATATTGCTCGTAGTCCTGACTGGCTTTTAACGCAGTATAATAATCAGTTTTCTCCAGGCACTTTTTATACTGTTGGTCCAAATGAGGAATTTGCAGATTGGTATGATGGTAGCTGGCAGTATCGAAAAACTATCGCCATTTCCAATGCACAAGTTCCAGAATACCAAACGGATTTTCCAGTACTAATTAATTTCACCGATTCCAATTTGAGGGATTTTGCAGACGCTGATGGTGGAGATATCGTTTTTACATCAAGTAATGGTAGAACGCAATTAGATCATGAAATAGAATACTATGATACCTCTGATGGCACACTAGTTGCTTGGGTCAAAGTACCAAACCTGTATGCTTTCTCAGATACAACTCTGTACATGTACTATGGACATAACGTAATTGGAAACCAAGAAAATCCTACAGGAGTGGACTAATGGTTATGAATCTGTTTATCACTTAAATGATGATTTTGAAGATTCTACTAGCAATAATTATGATGCCACCAATTCTGGAACATCTGACATAGTTGGACTATTGACAGATGCTCAAGACTTTGAGGGTAGCGATAATTCTGATCACTTGGATTTGGGAACATGGAACGTTGCTGGCGATGATCTTACAATTCAAACATGGGCTAAATTTGAAAGCTTTACTGAACCTTCTCGTTTACTATCAAAGGCACAATCAACTACTGCCACAGACAATCATGTTTATGCCTTGGGAGTAGATACTTCTGGACTCCCATTCTTTTACTTAAAATCATGTGATGTTGATAGTTGTGCAACAAGTGTACTATCTGACTCTGATAGCTTACAAAGTGGAAGGTGGAATTTAGTAACTGCCACATATGATGGTTCTTCGATGAGACTTTTTGTAAATGGTACCCAAATAGCAATTAGTTCAGAATCTGGAGACATACGTCAGAACAGCTGGGACATCTATGCAGGTAATAATCCTACAGCACTTGACAGAGACTTTGATGGAATATTAGACGAGATAAGAATTTCTTCAAATGCACGTTCAGGAAATTGGTTAACTGCAGAATATAACAACCAAGTGTCTTCTGAGACATTTTATAGTTTAGGTATACCTGAACAGTTCGGCTTTACATAAACAAAATTGTTTGTTCATTTGAACAAACAATTTTGGTCATCTAGAGTGAAAAAATATCTACTAAATTAGAAAAATAGGGTTTAGTGGCTGTGTCCACAACCACAGGAATCATGATCTTCATGTCCTGCTGATTCTTGTCCTGCACATTTGGAACATTTGTCTGCACCTGTTGGTGAGAAAAATCCTATCCCACAAGAGACGCATTTTTGATTTGCCATAAATGGAATCAGTTTTTGACAGTATTTTATTCTTTTTTTTTATGATGATTTTTTCATTTTAGATCTTAGATCTGTAATGTATGTATTTTCAGCCATCAATTGTAATATCTCTTCAAGGGTAAATCCAATGTTTTCAGCAGTTTTTTCAATTTCTCCAAGTATATTCTGTGAAATTGTTCTAGTTACACTCATCTCAATCCATACGCTGTCTGGAATTTTTTCCAACTCTTGATAAAATTCTTTTTCTGGTTGTATCACATAACTATACACTTTTTTTCCAATGGTGTGCTCAGTAACTTTTATACCACATTTTTCAAATATTTTGATTTCAGTTTTACAGTTGATCTCTGATTGTTCTTCATTTCCTCCATGATCCACAATTATGCGAATTCCTCTTCTTCCATCAAGAATCATTACTGAATGACCAGCTTGCATGTATTTTGCTTTCAGTCTATCTTCAATAACACCAAAATCAATGTTAGAAAAATTTTCTTTAATATCTTTTAAGAAATCATCCGATGTCTGTTCTATTATTTTATCCAGATTGGTTTGCATTTCCAACTTCACTTGATTCGTCATTCTTTTTGAATACCCTGTATTCTCCAATAATTGAACTACATTTTTCACAAGTGTATTGCCCTCTTTCTACTAGTATTAAATTGTCTGCTACTTCTTCATTGGCACTTTCTTCTAATTTTACCTTTGGTGGATTGTTAAATTCGGTTTCACAATTTTTACAATAGTGTTTGAACATTTTTTCTGTTTCAAGTTTTCCAATTGGTGCCAAAAATAATTTTCCTACTCCTAAATCTGCCTTTTTTGCTTGCTCCTCAGTTAGTTCTGCTATAATATATCCTCCAGAGCCTTCAACTTTTAATTCTGCCAATTTACATTGGTGTGATATATGCGTCAGATAAGCCTTATGGTATCTGATAATGATTGGATTGTTTTTTCAATAAGATCAAATCTTTTAGAATAATATATTTCTAAATGCATTTTTCTTACAAACACTTCTACACTTTTCTTGGGAACCCTATCTAATCCATTAAATGGAATAATCATCAGATGCATTTTTTCAGCAATGTTTCCAGATTGGGGCGGAATAAAGTATTCAACATTTTCAAAGGTTTTTGCACCAAATTTTTTATAAAAACGAATTCTATCTTTTCGTATTTTTTGCTCATCTGAATCATCTACATCTTCTATCTGAATTTCCAACAAAATACCAAGAAAATCTTTTGATTGTATTGCATCTATACAATATTGAAGTAACTTTGAGCCTATTCCTCTTCTCTGAAATAAATTATTAATCACCATATAATCTAGTAACGCAATTTTTTCATTTTGAAGTTCATACACTAATGCAAATCCAATAACCACATTATCTTCTTTGACTAGATACAGATGAAAATTTTCATCGTTTTTTACCATTTCATTTAATTTTTCGATTGGCCTTCTTTCAACATCTGAAAAAGAATTTCTGTATAATTCTTTGAGATTAAAATCGTCAAATTTATTTGCTTCAATTATCTCTATTTTCATACAAGCTGGATTTTCTTGCAATGCATAAACTTTTCATGGTATATTTCAGATGAATTTCTTTCATTTTTCAGGCTAGAATGAATCTACATTAATGAAAAACAGTAGATTCTTATCTAAAATTTTTAGGGAAAATCCATGGATAAAATAAAGCAAAATTCTCCTGTATTGTTCTACTTTAATCATTCAAAAAAATGGTTAATGAAAATTTCAAAAAAAGAATCTCTTCATACACATATTGGAGTAATCAAACATTCTGATGCAATTGGAAAAGAATATGGTTCTAGAGTAATGACTAACAAGGACAAGTATGTCTATCTTCTAAAACCAACAATGTATGATTATGTAATGAAACTTCAACATAGTACCCAGATTGTTTACCCAAAAGATCTTGGTTATATTGTTGCAAGAGCTGGAATTGAAAGTGGTCAAAAGATTTTAGAAATTGGAACTGGTAGTGGCTCACTTACCTCTTTTGTAGCTAGTATTGTAAAACCACGTGGTCATGTGTACACTTTTGATGTTGATGAAAATTTTATGAAGATAGCTGAAAAAAATATCAAAAAAGCAGGAGTTTCAAAATATGTTACACAACATAATCTGAATCTTAAAACTGCAAAAAAAATGCCATTGGCAGATATGGATGTGGCATTAATCGATTTAGGTGATCCTTGGACAGTTCTTCCTCAAGTACGTAAGATGTTAAAAGGCAGCGGTTCAATTTTTGCTATTTGTCCTACCATGAATCAATTGGAAAAATTAACTATGGGTCTAGTTGAAAATGAATTTACTGATATAGAATCAACTGAACATATTTTGCGTAGAATAGAAGCTAGGGAAGGAAAAACCAGACACTCTTTTCAAGGAATTGGTCATACTACCTATCTCTGTTATGCTAGAAAGGCATTTTTTGGTAGAAAATCAAAAAATACTAAATCAAAAACTACCAAAAAAATTACTAAAAAAACTATCAAAAAATAGCCTCAACTATTAATTCAAACTCCAAAACAAGATTTATTCCTCTATTTTTAGAGTATATTGTAATGGTAAGAAAAAATCTCTCAGCATCTATTGTTAAGAAATTCATTCCTGCACGAAAATCCAAGTCTAGAAAAGATGATAATGGAATTGTTCTTGTGGTTGGTGGAAGCTACATCTATCATGGCGCTCCAATTTTATCCTCGATTGCGGCTCTTAGATGTGGAACTGATTTAGTATATACTTCTGTTCCAAAAATCAATGTATCTGCAACACGTGCATTTTCTCCAAATCTTATTGTTATTCCTTTAGTTGATCAAAAATTAACTCGTGGTGCAGTAAACAAACTTGTAAGTGCACTACCTCGTAATTTACATTCTGCAACAATTGGTATGGGTCTTGCAGTACAAGAAAAAAATTCCTTGTTACTTTTAGTTAAATCCCTTTTAGATAGAGATGTCAGATTATCATTGGATGCAAGTGCATTAATTCCTGAAGTTTTACCTCTTTTAGCAAACAAAAATGTTGTAGTAACTCCACATGCTGGTGAATTCAAGCGACTATTTGGAGACTCTCCTTCTAACTCAAAAAATGAGCGAATAAAGTTGGTAGAACAAAATGCAAAAAAACATGGAATCACAGTTTTACTAAAAGGCTCAATAGATGTAATCTCAAATGGTATGACTACTTATCTATACGAGAAAAAAATCCCTGCAATGACAGTTGGTGGAACTGGTGATGTTCTTTCAGGATTAGTTGCAGGAATGTTATCTAAAAATCGAAATACTTTGGAATCTGCAGCAGCTGCCACTTTCATTAATGGATTGGCAGGAAAAATAGTTCAAAAGAAATTAGGATTACATATGACTTCAATGGATCTTTTAGATGTGATTCCAATTGTTATGAAGCCATTTGATAAAGTTGTGTGAATTACATGGATGCACTAAAACACGTAGATTCCAACCTAAATAACCTGATTTTAGACCTACAAACTCTGATTAGACAACCAAGTGTCTCAGCAAAAAATGAAGGAATTGAGGAATGTGCAAAACTTGTAAAAAAATTATTGAAAAAATCTGGACTAAAATCTGAAATCTTACGACTGAAAAAGGGAGTGGCGCCTATTGTTTATGGAGAAATAAAATCAAAACAAAACCCTGCAAAGACTTTGATGTTTTACAATCACTATGATGTACAACCTGCAGAGCCATTTGACTTGTGGGATGATCCACCATTTAGTGGAACAAGAAAAGGAAACAAGATCTATGGAAGAGGTGCCACTGATGATAAAGGTGAATTAATTACAAGAATCAAAGCAGTTGAAGCATATCTAAAAACAACAGGTGATGTTCCTTGTAACATCAAATTTGTAATTGAAGGTGAAGAAGAAACCGGAAGTGCTCATATTGAGGAATATCTCAAAAAATACAAAAAGAAATTTTCTTGTGATGGAGTTATCTGGGAATTTGGATATGTTGATGCAAAAAATAGACCAATTATTGGCCTTGGGATGAAAGGATTATTGTTTGTTGAATTATCTATAAAAGAATCAATCATTGATGCTCACTCAAGTTTGGCAGTTTTGATAAAAAATCCTGCATGGAGATTAATTGAAGCCCTCAAGACGTTTCGAGATTCAAACGGAAAAATTCTCATTAAAGATTGGTACAAAGAAGTTACACCATTCACAAAAAAAGATTTGGAGTTAATTCGTAAAGAACCATTTGATGAAAATGTTTTCAAAAAAGAATTTGGAATCAAATCCTTTGTAGGAGGAAAAAAAGGAATGGATGCAAAAAAGGCTTTGGTTGGTGATGCTACTTGCAATATTGCTGGATTTATTTCCGGATATACTGGTGATGGTGCAAAAACAGTTCTTCCAGGTGATGCTCTAGTCAAAATTGATTTCAGATTAGTACCTAAAATGGATCCAAAAAAACAAATTATGAGATTAAAAAAACATCTAAAATCTAAAGGGTTTGGTGATGTCAAAATCAAAGTATTTCATGGTGAGGCAGCTGCTAGAACCAGCTCTTTAGAACCATTTGTTACTCAGGTTAAAGCAGCAGCTGACAAATCATTTGGAACATCTATTCTAAATGTCTCAAATGCTGGAACCGGTCCTATGTACCCATTTGTTGATATTCTAAAGGTTCCATGTATCTCAATAGGAAGCACATACATGTTTGCTAGGATCCATTCTCCAAATGAATTTGCCCGAGTTGATTTGTTAAGAAAAACAACAAAGTGTATCTGTTTGATTATGGACAACTTTGGAAAAAACTAGTGAAGACATCTAGGTAATTTTTTGATAATATGTGCAAGTGAAATTCTTCCTGGTCCTGCAATCATAATTACTATAGATGATGCAAGAAGAATCAAATCAAACTCAACTCCAATTTCACCTGTTAAGCTTTGTGCTTCTTTGACATGGAAAATAGCACCTAACATAATGATACAAAGTAATGATGCCGATAATCTACTTAGCACTCCTATAGTTATCAAAATTCCTGGAACTAATTCTGCTAATGCAATTGGAATCTGCATTTCTGGTGGAAGTCCAATGTTTGTCAAAAAGTTAGAAAATCCTGGATTAAGTTTACTTATTCCATGAATCATAAAGATCACGCCTATGGATGATCTTAAACCCATAAAGACAACGTCATTGAGAATTTTTTCTTTAATCTCACTTGTAGTCAATATGCCTATTTGCAATTTTTAGTATAAATAATTTGCTCACAATTACGCTTGATATGTAGAAAGCCCTTTATTATGCTGCAAAATTATTTAGTTATGTCAATGTATATGCCAGGAGCAACTGCTGTTGGAATTACTTTTGATGGTGGTGTGGTTTTTGCCAGCGAGAAAAGGATCGCATTTGGAAACTTCCTTGTAAGCAAATCAACCAAGAAAACATTTCCTATAACTCCTAAAGTAGGTGCAACTTGTGCTGGTCTTGTAGCCGATATGCAAATCTTGACTTTACAAATTTCAGCCCTTGCAAAAATTAGAAAAATGGAAATCAAAAGAGATGTACCTCCAAATACTGTTGCTAAAATGATGTCAAATATGATGTATGAGCGAAGATATTTCCCATTATTGACTCAAGTGATTGTTGGTGGAGTTGTTGACAAACCAATAATGTATACTCTTGATCCACTAGGTTCTGTTCTTCCTGATGAATATGCAGCAGTTGGAACTGGTGCTGAAATGGCATTAGGTGTATTGGATCCTCAATTCAAAGCAAACATGATAAAAGATGAAGCAATTGACTTGGCCAAACGTGCAGTCCGTTCAGCAGCTCTGAGAGATTCTGCAAGTGGCGATGGTTTAGATGTTCTTGTAATCACTAAAGATGGCACTGAAGAATTCACAGAAGAAATCAAATAAATCTAAATCTTAATTCACAAATTTTAATCGTAAATTATTTTTCCAGATTCCCAAAATTTATCTGAAATATAATGTAAATTTTTCACCACTTCTCCTTTTTCTATATTTTCCAACTCTGAACTAGAAATCATTGCTTTTCCAACTGCTAAAAACTTGTGTTGAGATTCCTCTACAATGCAAACAATCTTGTCTTTTTCAAATTCTGTAAATTTTTTAATACCTGGTCTCATAACGTTTGCTCCTTTACACATGAATTTGACAGCTCCCATATCCACCATGACATTTGGAAATTTTTTAAGAGTACTAATTTCTGATAAAAATGGCAAATAATCATCATAAATTTTTAATATTTTTATTCCATTTCCTGTGATGATTTGTGCCTCATCTGAAATTTGATGAACTTTGAGATTTTTTATTTTAGGGATTTCAATTTCCCACATCTCTGAAACTGTTTTTAGCAGTGCTGATGTCTCACTCTTTGAAATTAGATTTGATTTCATACTCGATAATTGAGTTTAATAATTAATCTAATATTCCTTGCTTTTCTTGATATTAGATAGTTTACGTTGTTTACTAAAATATTACAATTATGTTATCATAACATGGCATTCATCTATGGAATGGCAGATAGCGAAAGAGCTCTTCTAGACAAGTTACCAAAAGAAGTCAAAAACGTTGAAGATATGATCCAAGTTAAAAGGCAATTTACCCAGAAGATGAAAAAACAACGTTACGGTAGAAAAGGTATACTTGGAACAGTTTTTTCAGAAATCAAAAGATATCATTACAAAAGACAAGTCGATAAATTTCAATATGAAAAAATTGGAAAACTTCGTACAGGAACTTTTGGTGAAAATGATGTCATTGACGAGCTTGCAAAGCTAGATGATAGTTATCATATCTTATGTGGAATTGAAATTGAATTACCATATTGGGTTAGATATAATGGAAGAAAGAATCTAAAATCAGCTCAGATGGATTTGGTAGTTGTTTGTCCAAAAGGCGTCTTTATGATTGAAGTGAAAAACCGGACTGATGAATATGCACAGCAAAATAACAGAGATTTGAGCCCACATGAGCAAACCGAAAGAGCTGGTCGAGTTCTATGGATTGCACTTCAAAAGAAATTTGGAGATGGAGAATGTGGTGTTACAAATGTTCTATTATCCATTAAAGGAAATCTACCATATGATCAAAGATATCGGTCAGTGTTTGTTTCAAGCTGGAGAACCATTAACCAGTTCCTAGAAAAAAGAGTGGACATCTTAGATGAAGAAGATATTGAGGATATTGTAAAATATTTGGAGGGTTATATTACGACATGAAACCTGTGATAATTATCGCATTTGCATTTATTTTGATATTTGTTCCTGCTCAAGTTGATGCACAAGTATCCCAAGAAAAACTAGGAATTATTTCTCAAGGATGTGACATAGGACCGCCTCCTACGCCAGATTTTGATGGTGAATTTGTTTGGGCAGTTATTCCAGGTGATTATCTTGTTTGGGAATTTGCAGGAGGTGGTGGATCAGATCCACCAGTATCTGAAACATTAGAATGGGTAATCATGGGAATTTCGTCTGACACAAAATCATTGTTGATCAAAGAATTTAGATCTCCTCTAAATACCGACAAATGTGTTTGGAAATCTGTAATAGATGGTGTTTCTCCCGACCTAAATATTCTAAATCAAAAATTTACAAGGTGATTTTACCTGTAATTCTTCCTGTTACACTTGATGGAGAACTATGCAGTACCATTCACTGAGGAATTTGTTCAAAGTACTGGCGGTAGATTGGGTTTTGAAGATGATGAAAATGATCTCATTTACTATAGTCGCTTAGGAAGATCTTCTAGTGATGGTGTGACGTGAACTTTGATACAACCCCTGAAGGTGATAGTAGCTGGCGTGGAGGACATGCTGGAACGATTAACCTTCAACCAACCACTCAGGGAACCAATATATTTTTTCATACCACATCTGGAATTTGGACGGAAAGCAAGTGGACAAAATCTACTGGTTATTCCACTATTTCTCAAAGAGTTGAATTAGTTCTAGTAGATTTTGTCAACGTCCCATTGTATATTGAACCTGAACCAGTTATAGAATCAACACCAGAACCAAAAATTATGTCAGAACCCGCCATTACTGAACCAAAATCAGTTCCTGAACCAACTCCCACTCAACAAACTGTAAAAGAAGATGGAGGTTGTCTGATTGCAACTGCAACATATGGCTCAGAACTATCTCCACAAGTACAACAACTACGAGAACTTAGAGATAACAAACTTCTCCAAACAGAATCAGGAACTTCTTTCATGGAATCATTCAATGATGTCTATTACTCATTTTCACCAATAATTGCTGATTATGAGCGTGAAAATCCAGTATTCAAAGAAATGATAAAACTTGCAATTACTCCAATGATTACATCACTATCTATTCTGAATTATGTTGATATGGATTCAGAAATAGAAGTGTTAGGATATGGAATATCATTGATCATATTGAATGTTGGAATGTATTTTGTAGCTCCTGTGATAGCTTTTGTAGGAATTAGAAAGAAATTCTAAACTATTTTCGTTTAATTTCTGAATAATAAAGACGGTAAACGTACCGTTAGTTATTGTAGTAAGACTACATTTTCAAAATAAATGTGGTATTGCCCATTTACTTAGATTCTAAACTCTTTTCGTTTAATTATAACTCTCAACTTTAGGCTTTGAATTCAGATTGGATTTCAAGTTTTGGCAATCTCTTGTCTGATGTCTAACAAATCTCTTAGAATTGAACTAGCAGTTTCTGTTCCACCAGCTCCTTTCCCAATAATTGTTTGAGTGCCTGAATGCTCTGAAGTAAAAGCAATTGCATTTAGTGTTCCATTAACACATAATGGATCATCATTTGAGACTTCTTTTGGTCCCACGATTAGTTCTTTGTTACATGATGCAATTAGTTTTACAGCACAATTGTTTTTGGCTGCTTTTTTAATGTCTTCTGTTGTAACCTTTCGAATTCCTGTACAATTGATATCTGGCATTGTAACTTTCATTCCCATTACCCAATTTGCAAGAATTACTAGTTTGGCTGCCGCATCTAGTCCATCTAAATCCAAAGATTCATCAGCTTCTACATACCCCTTACCTTTAGCATCTTTGAGTGATTCATCAAAAGATAACCCTGTAGTCATATTTGATAAAATGTAATTTGTAGTTCCATTTAGGATTCCTGCAAATGATGTTATTCTTTCTCCACTTAGGCTATTTTTAGCATAGTCGAGAATTGGTGTTCCTCCTCCCACAGTTCCACTAAATTTTAACATAACTTGATTGTATGTTGCAAGTTCCATAAGAGATGGGAATGCTAATGCCAGAGGACCTTTGTTTACTGAAATTACATGCATACCTTTTTTCATGGCAGTTGTAATGTGTGTCATTCCCGGTTCTGCGTCTTTATAGTTACTTGCAGTAGTTTCAATTAGAACATCTGCTTCAGTATTTTTTATCATATCACCACCTGACATTGTATTTTTTGTATTTGCATAATTTTTTACTGTTCCAGACTTTTGCTTTACTTCAACAAGCTTTCTAAATTCCAACCCTGATGGATCTACAGTACTTCCCTTACTATCAAAGACTCCAACTATTCTTGGTTTTAGTCCATACTTTGCATAGAGATCCTCTGTTCTTGAATCAAATAATTTGACTAGACTTTGACCTACAACTCCAAATCCACATAATATTATTCTCAAACTCCTTCATTCCTTTTTGATGTATAATTGCAGTTCATTTCATTACACTTTTGATTTTAATATAATTAATTGTGTATAATACTTACTCAAAACAATTTACTAATTATTTCTGTGGTTTTGGAAACATTCTCTACAATATACTGGTCTGTCGTCTTTTGGCTTGAATGGTATCTGACAATCATTTCCACAATCGCCACATTTTGCGTCAAACATTTCTCGTGGTCTGTCATCTCGTCTACCCTGACCGCCTGATCTTTCACCATAGCCGCCACCGCTTCTTGGTGCTGGTTTATGATTTTGGAAACATTCTCTACAATATACTGGTCTGTCGTCTTTTGGCTTGAATGGTATCTGACAATCATTTCCACAATCGCCACATTTTGCGTCAAACATTTCTCTTTCTCTATCAAATGGCATGTTTTTCTAAAAAGTGGTAAAATCGTGTTGTACTTAAACTATTGTAAAATTGGGTTTTGAATCAAAATTACTGTATTCACATTGTCCTTGCTAATTTAGTATCTATAAAAACAGGATAAAGTTTTATGATGTATTACACTAAAGCAGTCTATAATAAAAATTGAGGCTATTGTTAGAAATTCAGTTTTACATGAAATTCAAGATGAACTAGCTGAAATAGGCATTCCAACTTTTTCAGCATATCAAGTCCAAATTACGGGACTTCATAGAGGTCATGGGGGATTGAGAAGTAAGTCCAGTGATTTTATCCCTAAAACGAAAATAGAAATTCTTTGTGCAGATAAAGATGAAGAAAAAATTCTTGATACTATACAAAAAGCTGCAAGTACAGGAGAAAAAGGAGATGGTGTAGTGTTTACCTATAATGTTGATAAAATAATAAAGATAAAAGACAAGCAGACAGGCGATAACGCTCTATAGCAAAGTTTCTAAAATAATTTTCTCAATAACATATCCAAGATTACACATCATTGTCTTTTTCGTGACGCAATGAAATCGAGTTGATACAATATCTAGAGTTTGTGGGCTTTGGTCCGTCATCAAATACATGACCTAAGTGTGCTCCACATTTCTTACAGTTAACTTCTGTGCGAACCATTCCATGTTCTGTGTCAGAAATGTATTCAATTTTATCTTCTGAGATTGGCTTCCAAAAACTTGGCCAGCCTGAACCTGAATCAAACTTTGTATTTGATGAAAAAAGTTCTTCCCCACAACATACACACTTGTAATCTCCTTCAAATTTACTGTAATTGTATTTTCCAGAAAATGGTGGTTCTGTTCCATGATTGATACAAATCTCATATTGATCCGGATTTAGCTGGGCTTTCCATTCTTCAGGTGTTTTAATAATTTTCTCTGTCATGATTTATTCAATCTCTTTTGGTATTAGAATATTTTTCTATTTTTTTAACTTCGTTCTTTTGGCTTCTATTCTCTTCTCTGATTCGAATCGCTCCAAATCATATTCCTTCAAATCCACAAATTTCATAATTTTACTCAAATTAGGATGTACTTTGTTTATTTGTTTGAACATTTGTTGTGCAACCTGTCTGTAATCTGTATGTCCTTGTGGAATTGTTCTTAATTCAATTAGATGACAAGCTTCCCTAAGATTGAATTTCATAAAATATGGATAGTTGTATGCAAAATTTATAACATATTGTCCTTGTTCTGGATATTTTTTTCTAATCTTCTCAAATGTTTCTTTGGTTTTATTCATGGAATCTTTAAAGTCTTTTTCAATTCCAAGAATCTTGATTTCATTTGGAATATTATATCCATGATCCGTTGTCAAAAGTTGTCTTTCTAGAGTTAAAGCTCTATGTCTATGAAGGTCTCTGAACATTCCAAAGTTATTACACAAATCAAACGTATAGTAGATATTTTCAAATGCCCTTGATGGTCTATGACGTCTGTTTGTTCGAAGTTTTACAAATTCACCGATTATTTTGGTTTTCTTTTCTTTTGAAAATTTTTTTACTTGCTGTAAAATATTTTGATATGATGTACTTGGTGACTGTTCATACAATATACTTGTGATAATTTTATCCATTGCAGTTTTTTCTGATTCATAATCAACAAGATTTGTCATTACTCCTGTGCTGGATTTTGATTTAATTTCTTTTAGAGTAATTGATTTTGATTTATTTTTAATGTCTTTAAGATACTTTTGAAATGCTTTACCATATTTGTCATCTGCTCGTCTAACAAATGATTTGATGGTTGTATCAAGTTCTTTTTTGATTTTTGAGGCTAAATCTTGCTCTTCTCTTAATTCAGATGAGCTTAAAATTGTTAGAAGATATTCAAATGCACGGCCATTACCTGTAATTCCAACATTTGTCAAAGTTGATGCAGGTAATAATCCTCTAAGAATATCCAGTGCTTTAGCTTTTGTTGAACCTTTGTAAATCATATTGGCAGATTTTACATCACTTTCATTTTTTAATTTAGAAAATAGTTTTTCTTTTCCGTCTGTTGAATCTTTAAAACTATATTTTTCTATAGGATATTTTTCTCTGACATAGTTTACCATTGGTTCTATGTTTTTTGAATAAACATCAAATGAAAAATTACAAGTCTCTTCATACATATCTGCAAACCTTGATTTTCTAATTTCAGGATCTCTGTAAAATCTATATTTTCCTTTTTCTTTTTTATTCCATACAACATATCTTGAAGATTTTTCTAAATAAGATAAACCAATTCTTCTATCCTCAATTTTCTTTACCGCAATGTTTGACACACCTTCAATTGCAATTTGTGCTTCACCTAACTCTGCAACTGAATCATCACCGTATTCTAAAAGAACTCTGTTGTAAAATTCTTCACCTCTGTTTTTATTTTTTAAAAACTCATCAAGAAAAATTCTTCTCATACTTTTATTGGTTCTACTATATCTTGACATCAATGCTCCACGATCAACTTGTTTAGGAGTAATTATTGCAAATACGTCATTGTCAGTATTTGAAAAGTGATCTGATAGAATCTTTTTTTCTTTAATTGAAAACTCTGACAATACCAGTGTGCAGTTTTTCAATTATTAATAGTCTATTTCTTTTTTCCAATCTGAATGAGATCGGGACCTTTGTCTCTGTTTTTGTCATTTCCTTTGGCTTGCCATCTTAACAACACTTCTTTGAAACCTTCTGCATCAGCTTCATTTTCTGTATACATCAATGCTGTAATCCAATATCCCTTTTTTGCAGTTTTTCCACCAACAGAATTCATCCAAAAGTCATTTGGTAAATTCTCCAAATTTTTACTGTCAGGATCTTTTGTAAGTTCAACCCACCTACTTGCGACAAAATTCAAAATTTGCTCAAGTTCTTCCCGCTGTATCATGAGTATACTATTACGCCTCTAGATTTTAAAATTACTGAAAATCGACTCATTCTGAGTTTGTGAAAATAATCTTACTAAAACTAATAACATTACTTACTCTTTATCGGTTATACAAATCTCATAACTATCTCACATGACTAACGACGAAATCGATATTATCGGTAAGAACGTCAAAGACATGTACGGAACATTCATGGGTAAAGTCGTAGGAACAATAACTGACATTGATGGTAGTATCCAATCTATTGGTGTTGACTGCGGTTCACAAGGATTACAGCAAATCCAATATGAACAATTAGTAGTCCAAAACAATGTTGTTATTTTCATACCAAAATGGAGACTTGACTCTCAAAGACTCATTCGTGAAAAACAACTAACTCTACGTCGTCTAAAGGCATTGATTGATATTGTTTCTGAAAATGATGACATGAAAGCAGATGCAGAAATCATTCATGAAAAATACAAGTCAAAACTTGCAACATTAGATGAAACAGAAAGAGAAATCAAAGCCAAACTTGATGAAAGATTAACTGAGTTAGAAGAACAAACGAAGTCTGCAAAGATGTTAATGTTTGATGCAAATGTACAATTCAAGAGCAATGAAATCTCTAATACAACATTTGATACCGTGAAATCATGCACAAATGAGGTAATTGAGCGTGTTACTCACGAAAAAGCAGAAATTGCAAATGTAAAGAGTAGAATTACAGATCTTGAATTAGAAGTGCAAGAAATATCTGCCCCTCCACAACAAAACATCCAAGAATCAGCCGTTTCATATCTGGAGACACCTGAATCACAACAAGTAATTCAGTCCATACTTCCAGAAGCACCAACAGAATCAATAGAAGCACCTTCAGAACCAATTAAAGTAGAGGTTCTACCAATACTAGAATCTATTCCAAAACCCCCACACGAATCTGAAGTTGCACCAACATTTCCAGAACCACCCAAACAGGTGACACAAGAAACTCCAAAAGAAGATAACGATAATGATTGGCTTGTTAGAATGGAAATACAATAATTTTTTTTAATTTATTTTTCTTTAACATTTAGAAAGATCCACGTTCATACACTTTTTGATGTCTGAGACCTACAATATCGGCCTTGGAAATAATGACTCTAAAATAAGAAAAAAAGCAAACTCTGATTTTGTATCTTTTTGGGATGAGCAGGCAAAGAACCTCTTTTGGTTTTCATCTTGGAGAAAGACCTTGGATTGGCAGCCACCATTTGCCAAATGGTTTGCTGGAGGCACAATTAACGCCTCATATAATGCCCTTGATGTGCATCAGGATACAAAGGCTAACAAACCTGCTATCTTATGGGAAGGCGAAAATGGTGAATCCAGAACCATAACATACGGTGATTTGTTCATTCAAGTCAAAAAATTCTCAAATGTTCTAAAGTCATTGGGCGTCAAAAAAGGAGATAGAGTTACTATCTATCTTCCAATGGTACCTGAATTACCAATTACCATGTTGGCGTGTGCAAGAATTGGTGCTATACATACAGTAGTATTTTCAGGTTTTAGTGCGGCATCAATTAGAGATCGAATTGATGATTCTAAATCCAAAATAATCATTACTGCTGATGGCGGATATAGAAGAGGAAAAATTGTTAAACTCAAAGAAGTAATTGATGAAGCAGTAAAAGACTTTGATTTTGTGGAGCATGTTGTAGTTCTTGAGAGAACCAAAAACAAAATTTCAATGACATCCAAAGATGAACTTTGGAATGATCTGATGAAAGATGCATCTGATTATTATGACGCAGAAAAATTAGACAGCACTCATCCTCTTTACATATTATACACATCAGGAACTACTGGAAAACCAAAAGGAGTTTTACATGGAACTGGTGGTTATCTGACACACTTGTATTCTACTTTCAAGTGGGCATTTGACATTAAAGATTCTGATGTATTTTTTTGTACTGCTGATATTGGTTGGGTAACCGGTCACAGTTATGTCGTTTATGCTCCATTACTTCATGGTGCAACTGAGATAATGTATGAGGGTGCACCTGACTATCCTGATGTATCAAGAATGTGGGATATTTTACAAAAATACAAAGTTACAATTTTCTATACAACACCTACTGCTCTTAGAATGTTTATGAAATTTGGAGATGATATTCCAAACTCCTTTGATCTTTCTTCGCTTAGATTACTTGGAACAGTGGGTGAACCAATTAATCCCGAAGTTTGGAGATGGTATTTCAAAATCATTGGAAAAGAAAATTGTCCAATTATTGATACTTGGTGGCAAACTGAAACTGGGGGCATGCTAATTTCTCCATTACCTGGATTAGAGACAATTCCACTAAAGCCTGGTTCAGGAACCCATCCAATTCCAGGCGTAACTATCTCTGTGGTTGATGAAAATGGGACTGATGTGTCTCCAAATACCAAGGGATATCTTGTAATCAAGAATCCTTGGCCTGGAATGCTTTTGACATTATGGGGTGATGATAAAAAATACAAGGATGTGTACTGGTCAAAATATGAAAACTATTACTATTCAGGTGATTATGCACTAAAAGATGATGATAGATATCTTTGGTTACTTGGACGTGCAGATGATGTACTAAAAATGGCAGGTCATAGAATTGGAACTGCAGAACTTGAAAGCTGTATTGTATCTCATAATCATGTTGCAGAGTCTGCAGTATGTGGAATTCCTGATGAGATTAAAGGTGAAGTAATTATTGCATTTGTAGTTCTTAAAGAAGGAGTAATAAAAAATTCTAATGATTTAGAAACAGAACTTTCAGAGAAAATACGTAAAGATATTGGTGCAATTGCAACACCTAAACAAATCTATTTTGTTTCAAAACTTCCAAAGACACGTAGTGGAAAAATTATGCGAAGATTGCTAAAAGCAATTGCAAATAATGAAAAGATTGGTGATGTCAGTACTTTAGAAGATGGTACAGCCGTAACTGAAGTTCAAAGTGTATTTGAAGAACTACAAAAATCAATTAAAGAAAAATCAAAATAATTTATTGTTTTAATTTTTTTAAATCAACTGTGGAAAGCATTTCAAACATTTTTTAAGTCCATCATATTCTGATTTTGAATTTTCATCTAGTTGTTCATAATCTTTTTCTTTGATCTCGTCTAGTTTGTTATTTGCTTTTCTAAAAAATTCTTCATATTCTTTAATTTTTTCATCAGTCATTTGTGTTAAATCAAAAATCACTGTATTACTTCCAAGCAGATTTTTATTTTCATCATAAAGACTTGTTGCTTGTAATAATCCTGAAAAGGTAGTTTCATTTAGTCTCTTGAATGTGATCTTTATGTTAGTTACTTTTCCTGTATCAAACCATGTTTTTAGAGAGTCATTCATAGCCTCCCATGCTTCTTTAGATACATGCTCAAAGATTGGTCTGTGCCTACAACCTCTGATTTGGCATATCTTAGATTTGCAGCATATGTGGAATTACAGTCAAGAATTATTCCAATTGAATTTATTCTTCTCCACATGACTGGCGCATCTTTGAGCGTTTTTCTTGCTTCAGTTTGAGGTATTTTTTAAAATTAGATTGACTAGTTATTAAATTGAAATCTTTTCAAAACCACTGATCTAGATTTTGACTCTTTTTCTCTAGTGCTTTTTTTAGTCTGTTTAGGGTTGCCTGAATTCTGTCTTCTGAGAAACTTCTCTCTTTTACAAGATAGTTTGTTATTGCTTCATAATCTACTTTATCAAAAACAATCTCATCAATATCAGTTACATCTGGCTCCAAAAAGATTTTTCGTATCTGCTGAAACTCTATCTCTTGTAATTGTTCTTGAATTTGTGGTATGTCTTCTAATCTTGAATACTGCTTTATCATTTTTAGTGCTGTCTTTGGACCAATCCTATCAAAACCATTTGGATTAAAGTCTGTTCCAATTAAAATTCCAACATCAACAAGTTGCTCTCTTGTAAATCCTAATGCATCAAGTGTTTTTTGTGTCTCAATCATCTCTGGAACAATATCGATGTAGGTGTTTCTATTTGGTAACTTTCTTCTTCCACTGTTAGTAAAATTTCTAACTAATCTTTTTGCACCACATAAAATAGAATCAAAATCCTGGCTTGCAGAAGCGTATGCTTGTCCTGTATTTGTCAGATGTGCAGCTGTTGCTTCCCCCTCTGATGCTGCTTCTATAAATGGAATGCCAAAACATGTTAAAAGTTTTTTTGATTCTTTCACCATCCCATCTTTCATACTGGTTGTTTGTTGTGCATATTTTCGTACATCTTCCATGTTTCCATCAGCGATTGCTTTTTCATATTTGATAGTTGCATCTTTCTTGATCTGTTTTCTACGTTCAATTTCTGCTGTTTTTAGTGATGGTGGTTTTCCATCAAAGACATAGACCGGTTTTATTCCTAAAGATAGAAAGTTGACATTTCTGTATAACAGACCGCTTAGATGACTAGTGATTCTTCCTTCAGAATCTGATAACTGTAATCCGTCTGGACCTCTAATGCTTGCTAAGAATTGATAGATCGCATTGTATGCATCAATTGCAATTATTTTAGTTGAAAATGCTTCTAGACTTATTTTCTCCCTTACCACCAAGTCCTTTAGATTTAGTCCCATAGGATTCTGTTGTAATTTATGCTATTTTGTGTTTGTCCTTGACATTTGATTTGTTTTATTATGGAGAAAATCTCAGACTAGATGCCGGGGTAGCCAAGTGGTAAGGCGGCCGTCTCGAAAACGGCTACGCGCAAGCGTGCAGGGGCTCGAATCCCTTTCCCGGCGTTCAACATTGTGTTCATATACCTTTTTCACCAAGAGTTGATGTTATGCCTATGAAGACTCAACAAAAGAAGAAAGAATGGGATATTCACAATTATGATCATAGATTAGAACTAGTCTATAACAAAGCAAAAAAGGAATTATCAAAAAGAAATCTTACATTATTTTCAGATTACGAATCTTAAACTGAATTCTCTATACTCTTTTGATGAGTAAATTTTCATTCAATAATTAAGCAATTACTGTTTGTTCAAAATGAAATACACCATTTAAAAATTCTATTACTTTCTAAAGAAAAATTGTGGAAACCGTACCAATTGAAGATGAAAAGCCAATTATAGATGTGCCTAAATATGTCAAGGATATCACAAATTTTCCCCTAGTTGTTAGCAAAGATTGCAAACTATCTGGCTTTGCAAGTAAACTTTTTTTCCTAAAATTAAGTTGACTGATAGTTAAAGATCAAGGAAAACATATTGGAATTGTCTCAACCAAAGATTGAGCATTTTATCTTTTCAAAAACAAAAATCAAGAAGGAATTCTTGATATTCCACTTACAAAAATGATGCACGATATAGTATACGTAGATGAGACTAGTTCAATACCTAAATGTGCAGAGATAATGTTGGAGAAAAAAGTAAGCTCCTTGGCAGTAGGTTCTGAGAGTCATGTTGATGGAATATTCACAAAGACTGATCTAATCAAATATTATGCCACTCATCTTCTTTCAGGACACAGAAGGGTAGATGATTATAAAACTGCAAATTACATTTGAGTAAGTGAAGATGAAAACACGTTCAATGTTCTTGAGAAATTAGTTGATAACAATATCTCAAGAATTATAGTTAAAAATTCAGACGGCTCAACAAAGGGAATAGTTACTCTAGGTGATTTCATGAAACCATTTAGTGATTTGAAGGATTCAGCATCTGCACTCATTTTTGATAAGACGATAAAGGTGACTCAAATAATGAGCAAGGGACTTATCACAGTACAAAGAAACGTTGATCTGAAAATTGCTTGTGAAACTTTTCTAAATAATCATGTTGATGGTGTTGGAGTTGTAGAAAAAGACGGAACTCTTTGTGGAATTCTTAGTAAAACTGACATAACTCGTGTAGTATCTTCTATGAATTAATTAAAGACCATACCATTTGCGTCCATTTCTATCCCCAAAATTGTAAGGGCCTTGAACTAACTTAACAAGTCTCCTAGAGATTCTACAAGAATTACATCAAGTCTATAACAAAAATGAATAATTTTATTCAGCTTTGTTAGATTAGCTTAATTTTAAAATTCTATTTTATCGCACTAATTGCATGATTTTGTACCTAAATCAATTCTAATCTTATAGGATTCGTATCTTAATATGACCATTTTAGAGAACAAACTTTTGTATATTCTAAAAAATAATTCAAAACAATGGAACTTCTAGATGAAAAGATTCATCTGTGGCTTGATAGTGCAAGATTTGTCAAGGCTAAACCTGGCATTTACATTCTATATGATAAAAAATTAGATCCAATATGCATCGGTGAAAGCGATAATCTCAAAAACCGATTTTCAACATATTTGGATACAAATTTTGAAGATAATGCATGTAAACAAAAGACACATACCTATCAAAGAACATTTACCACAGATCAGAAAGAGCGGAAAAAGCATCTCTTAGAAAAATTCAAGACAATACATGGACGATTGCCTTGTTGTAATTCTGAAACGGATTAGTTTCATTAATTTTCTTTTTTGGAAATAAGTAAATCCGAACTATATTTGGTTTAAATCAGTTATATGAGTTGACCTTGCATGTTGGGCAATAGAAAAGAAATATGACTTTTAATCCAAATTCTAACTGTTTGCGTTGTGGGAAAAAATCTCTGTTAACTGATGAAGTTACAGGAGAACAATTTTGTGGAAAATGTGGTTATGTGATTTCTGAAAAAGTAAATGAATCGGGTCCAGAACGGAGATCATTTTCAACACAAGGTAGCGTAGATACTACCAGAACTGGCTCACCAACCTCTCTCTTACAAGACACGACAAAGGACTAGCAACTGTGATCAATCCAGCTAACAGAGATGCAACTGGAAAACCACTATCTTCTTCAATGAAAAGCACCATTACAAGACTTCAAACTTGGGATAGTAGAAGTCAATCTCAGGCCTCTGTAGATAGAAATCTTAGACAGGCTCTAAATGAGTTGGATAGACTCAAAGACAAACTTCAATTTCTTCTAATGTCCTTGAAAAAGCAGCATACATTTACAGAAAGGCATTGGATAAAAAACTGGTTCGTGGCAGATCCATTTCTGCATTAATTGCAGCGTCACTTTATGCAGCATGTCGAGATACTGAAACACCTAGAACACTAAAAGATGTTGCCGAAGCTGCTAATGTTAATCGAAAAGATATTTCACGATGTTATCGAATACTACAAAGGAATTAGAGTTAAAGATGCCAGTTGTTGATTCGATTCAATGCATTGCAAGAATTTCAAGCAAACTAAAGATAACAGAAAAAACCAAACGATATGCAGCTAAAATACTCAAAGAGACACAAGAACGTAAAGAATCATCTGGAAAGGATCCAATGGGTCTTGCAGCAGCTGCACTATACTTATCATGTGTCAAAAATGGAGTATCTGTCACTCAACGAGACCTTGCAGAAGCTGCAAATGTTACAGAAGTTACTATAAGAAATCGATACAAGGCATTAAGAGAAGCAAAAATATTAGAAATAGATTTTTGATGTTGTCATTTTTGGCAACATTCATCTATTGGGATTTCATGATCATGTGGACATTTTCTAGGATGATTTAACATTGTACATAGAGCATCTGTAAATTGTTTCTTCATGTGATGCTCAATTCCACAAACCATCTCCTCATTTATCTTCACATTTAGTACACTTTCCATCATTACTTCCAAAAGTCTACTGTTTCTTATCATTGTGGCTCCAACCTTTTGTCCAGATTCTGTGAGTTTTATGCCATTTTTGTTGTAAACTAACAAGTCCTGTTCGCTTAGTTTTTTTAGCATCTGTATTACACTTGGTGCTCTAATGCTCAACATCTTTGCAATCGAATTTATTCTGCATTGCTCACCACGTTCAATAAGGTGCCATATTGCCTTGATATACATTTCTGTGTGTTCAGCAACTGTAGTTCCCACAAACATCTCTTCATTCATTTCACATTCACAGTTGGTATTTCCTTCTTTTTTAAGATTATAAATTTCACATCTATCTGCGTCTCATTTCTATCCCCAAAATGGTTGGTGAATCATCATGCATCCATTTTAGCCTCAATTTTGCATTCATGATTATGTTATCTAATATAACATATTGATGATAATATACAAAAATCATAATTTGATTCATGGTGTTCATTAGATATTGAGTGAAAATAATTACAAAGATCTATTAAAAAAAATAATTCAATCAAATGACAATATACGACTTGCAGCAATTTGCGGTAATTTTGGTACAATTACTGAAAAAGTACAAAGAGCGGGAATAACCCTTCTTCTTACTGAACGAGATACTGAAAAATTAATAGGGGAAGCAATACATTCTTGGCAAACTCGTAGAAAATTTTCTCAGAAGATTGGAGAAGGTCAATATGCTATGGCAGTATACGGCAAGATAATTAGATTGAGTATTCCTTTAAATGAATACCAAATTCTTTTGATTACTCTTGATAACATATTAGAAACACCAAAATTAATAGATGACATACACAAAATATTACAAAAGTCAACTAGTGTTGTACTCGAATACAATTAAATTGCATATACTAGATCAGCTTTAAGTAAAATTCTAAGTTCTTAGTCTAGTGACAAAGAATGGTTTTATCATGGTCATGAATGATCATATCTTTTTGTTTTTCATACAATGGATCATCCAAAAATTTTCTATTATACGGACATACAATCAGGCCACCAAGAGGATTTTCTTGTCACCATTGTTCCAATAATACACATTCATCAAAATGCTTTTGTTCAAAAAGATCGTTCACCAAATCTCCCCATAGTCGTATAGATTTATTTTCTCTTTTTGATTTTTTTTCTAAAACATATTTTTTTAGGTCATTAAATGGCTCAAGGTTTTGTTCCATGATAACAGTGTAGTATGGTTTAAGATCAATAATTAGCAGGTTTTCATCTTCAAGGTGTTTATCACAATTTTTGATTTTTGACAAGAGTTCGTCTAATATTTTATTATCTAGATGCATTGAAGCATAAATACAGAGTTGGTTTTGGCTTAATCCTTCATTAAAAAAAGTACTAGCTAATTGTACTATGAACTCATCCTAAAACAGATCATTTTGTAAACATTTGATGATAATACAGATCTAACAATGACATCTTCAAATCTTTTACATGATTCATAAAGAAATGTCAGATCTTCAATGGAGTACTATTGCACCA
>JACERO010000020.1 GCA_013911135.1 Candidatus Nitrosopumilus sp.
CAAATTGTTATTAGTTGATAGAGAGTTTTTTACAGCTGGAATAATTTCTGTGATAAAACAAAAACACTTGAAATTTCTAATGCCTGCAAAAAAGACTCCAAGAATTAAAGATGCCATTTTACAATATGTTAATGGAGATAGAAAATCAATTTCAAATTGTATGATACAATCCGCATCAGGGCATGTCGAGTCATTTACTCTAGTCATTTTACCAAACAAGAATGCAAGAAAAAAATCAAATCTTACAGACCAGTACATTACATTTGCAACAAATATTTCACCAAAAGAAATATCACACAACATACAATCCATTCCAACTGATTACAAGCAACGGTGGGGAATAGAGACAGGTTATGCCTGCATAGGAAGATTCAGACCAAAAACTATAGTTCAAACCAATCCATAAGGTTGCTATACTTTTACTATTCATTAATTTTGTACAATGCATGGATTATTACAAATTTGATAATATCTGAAGAATCGGATATACAAAATTACAAACCAATCATATCAATTGAAACTCTCAAATATTTCTTTGTGAAAATGATTGTGTATTATTTTAGAAATAACAAAAATAATTATTTCCTAGAATGTGTAATTTGATGTACTTTCCCATCTACTGGTTTAGGATTAACGATAAAATAGATAAGAAACTGCGAATCGCACAGGCAAAGAAAATACAAAGTGAACATCGCTTTGTTAGTTATTCTGAAATAATTAACGAGTATGTGAGAAAGACATTAAAGTAATTTCAGAACACATCATTATTTTCCACCAAACAATCTTGTAAAAAGTGACTTTTTCTTTTGAGGGACAATAGTTTTGGATTCTTTCTCTTGCTTTTTAGATAATGCCTTGTCTACAATTTCATCCAATACACTATCAGATACCAACGTCTTTGGATGTGCTTCTTGTTTTTTATCATCTTTTGTGAGTGTCTTTATTTTATGCTCTAGCTGATTATACAGTGATTCTAAGAACATCATATCGGTTTTGTAAAGGGGTTTGTTATTTGCAATACATTCTAAAATGAATCTTAATCTGCCCTCATCACCCATTCCTGAATTTAGAAGATCCATTGCCATAGTGTGATAGTCTGGTTTCAATTTTTTATTTGGTTAAAAATTTACTAATAATTCTTTCATTTTGGCTGTATGTCTGATTGTAATTTTGTCAAAAGATATCAAGCGATCAAAAATTAATTTTCACTCTTTGTGCTAAATCCACATTATTAATTACATTACATGGAAAAATTATCACAACAAAGCATACAAGAAAAACCAATACAAGACAGAATACGACAGGCAAGCAGCATCACAGTGGAATCAGCCATCAGAAACAAGGTAAGCCTGAATGTTTCATGGTATGACGTTCATGGAGAAGAGCAGAGCCAGAAATATATTATTTCAGCAGGTAGTGTAATGGAGTTTTAGTTTACTAGAAGAATATTTTCAGACTTTTCTTTCTTTTTTTGTCAACAATCTATCACTAAATCTTTTAACCCAAATAAGACATTCACTCCAATACGGCAAAAAGATACAATTCTCCAATATCATACAGATTACGAGAGATTCCAATAAAATACATCAAGATATGGAAGGATGCACAAGCAAGAAAGCTAGACCGAGATGGCATTGCAGAACTAGCAAAATCCATCAAAAATGAGGGACTACAGAATCCACCTATGGTCCAAAAGGAATCAAAAAACTCGTATTTGTTACTGTCAGGGCAACGAAGACTCGCTGCACTCAAAAGGTTGGGTGCAAAAAAAATTCCAGTATTACTACTTACACATAGTACGAAATATGATTTAGAGGATGCAAAGGCAGCATCAGTTGTAGAGAATCTGCACCGAAACAAAATGAACACAAAAGATATGATAGCAGCATGTGTGTTTTTGACTGAATCTGTAGGAAAAGCAAAAGCTGCAAAATCTTTAGGAATATCATCACAAACCCTAAAGAAATATCTTGGATTTGCAGCAGTTCCAGAGAAACTACGAGAGTTCGTTCCAGGAGAATTATCAAGAGATGATTGTACCAAATTATATCAAATTATATCAAACATTACAAAAGCAGTTAAAGTTGCAGAGAAATTAATTCCACTAGACCAGAAACTCAGAAAAGAGTATCTCAAAGCATTGTCCAGGAGTCCAAGGTCATCACATCTAAAATTGCTCAAAAAGGCAAAAAGTGGATTACTACAGCAAAAAGTTGTGATTCAGTTAAATAAAAGCAATGCTAGGAAATTACGTAGTTTGGCTATGAAAAAGGATATAGAAGTTGTTGAGATGGCCGATGAGATATTGTCGAGTTATTTGAAGAGGAGGTAAAAGTTAGGAGTAAAATAATTTGTTTTATTAAATAAAATCTCAAATATCGTGGATTAAACTGTTTTTAACTATTTCAAACAATATACATTATGAATGAAATGATTCTAAAGAAGATAGAGCAAAAAATTCAAGATACAATTTCAAACAAGGATGAAATTAGGCAATTAGTTCAATCACTTTCAAACATTGATGATTCAAAATCATTTGTTTTAGGCATTATAGTAGGTAGAATTTACAACGCATTTTACTATCAATCTAAAAGAATTCTTAATCAAGAACCAACTAAAGAAGAATTCCAAGAATTTTTAGAATTTATCAAAACCAAGAAATCTAATTTAGAAAATTTATGGTGAGGCTTTATTCCAATCAATCACTGTGATTGATGGTGTACCTGGTAGTTTTACACATGCTCCATGCAGTGCTTTTCTTGCTGCAGCTAAATGATCATTACCATTAACGTATAGTTCCATTATGCATTGACCTTGTCTTACTCTGGCACCTAAACTTGTGGCTTTACCCCATGATCTTCTCATTCCCTCTGAAATTCTATCTGCACCTGCTGTTGCAATCTGTTTATTTTCTCTTAAAAGATTGTGTGGATAAATTCTTAATCTAGAATAATAACCTGTTTCTCCAGTTGTTTTCTCTAATGTTTTGTTTGCTGCCAATCTGGTTGATTCAATTGCCATGTGTCTGATCTGAAGTTTTTCATTGAGACTTAATTGAACACAATATTGGTATGTTCCTCTTTTACCGCCTTGAAATTTTGCAATTTTAATTTGTGGCTTACCTTTGATGTACTCTTTTCTGGTAAAGACTTGTCCCCTTCCAGCCCTGTAATTTGCACCATGCATGATATCCTCAAACCAGAATGCCCATATTTTAACGGTTAACCGAGCATTTCTTCGTGCTTTCCAATGCTTATATGGAAATCCTTTAGCTTTCTCTTCATCATGGAAGAAACTCCTTTGGTTAAAGGCCAGATAATTTCAGGTCAAACTTGTATCTCTGATAAGAAAATGATTCATGAACTTGAACAAAAGGGATATGGAGAAATTGAAAAAGAAAAATTATTTCTCAAACAATTTGAGACTTTATACTTACTATATGCTAAAAGACTAATTCTAAAGAAAGGAAAAAAGCAGATTGATTTTAATTCCTTCATGAATCTTTCTCAAAAATTAGACTCTGAAATTCTAACTAAATTTTTGATATATCGTGATCTTCGAAATCGTGGTTATGTGGTAAAGGATGGCTTTGGTTTTGGTTCTGACTTTAGAGTTTATGAGCGAGGACACTTTGGAGAAAAAGGAGCAAAATTTCTAATCTTTGGTCTTAATGAGGGGCAACAAGAAAAGATGGGCAATCTGCAAAAAAAGATTGAAGAGATTACTCAGATGGGAAAAGAACCAATTATTGCAGTAATTGAACGTCGTGGTGAGGTTATCTATTATAAAATCAATAAAATGAATTTCTATGAAAACAAAGCTAGACTAGAAGAGTCATTTCAGCTTTAATCTCGCAATACCCACTCTGATGAATATTTTAAAAGATTATTTTTTATTGCATACATAAAATCATAAACTTGTACATATTTTGTCTTGTTCTTCCATAGTTCCTCAAAATCTTTTACTTTTCTTTCAACCCTTGATTTGTCATTCCATGAAGTAAACACGTCTACGGATTCAAAATCTATTGTTTGAGTGGAGAATGATTCACTTGAAGTACCAGTAAATGCAACAATTTGATTATCCTCATCTCTGAATATTCCAATTCTCTCTGAGAATGAATTTGCAACTTCTTCTGAATTTGGGATTGCAATTTTTAGTTCAATTTGACCATTATCAAAAAATTTTGCGATTTTTTCAATTTTGGTATTTTTGATTTGTTTTCCTTTAAATGATTTTTTATATTTTTCATCAAAGAGTTTTGTAAATAAATCAAGATCTGCTGCTTTGAATCTGTGGCCCGTAACTATTCTTAATTTTGCCTTACCCATAACAAAATTATCAAATGCCATGGATATTGTGGCTAATGTCTGAATAGACAAAAAGTCAACGCATCTGTCGTATTCTATACAATTACTCAGACACGGAAAGAAAAATTCTGATGCAATGTCATTTCTATCTGAACGATATTCTTCTTGTAGTTCAATCTCTCTTAGACCCAACAATAATGACTATTAATTTTATTATTTAAAGAAACTATTTTGAAATTTTATTTGAAATACTCTGAGTATTTTATTATTATAAACCAATTTTTTCTCGAAGTTTTTGAAAATTTTGCTTCAGGTTTACCATGTACTTTATTTTCCACATCAATTTTTGCAGCTTTTTGCAATTCATCTACTTCTTTAATCAATTTCCTGTCAGGACTATCATTATCATTATTCATACGAAATTTAGCAAATTCTTTTTCCTTTTTGTTGATACTACTAAAATTTTTATTACGAACTCATCCTAAAACAGATCATTTTGTAAACATTTGATGATAATACAGATCTAACAATGACATCTTCAAATCTTTTACATGATTCATAAAGAAATGTCAGATCTTCAATGGAGTACTATTGCACCA
>JACERO010000096.1 GCA_013911135.1 Candidatus Nitrosopumilus sp.
GTCAGTGTTGCAAGGGTCTGAGTGTGATGATCAGTGTTGCAAGGGTCTGAGTGTGATGGTCAGTGTTGCGAGGGTCTGAGTGTGATGGTCAGTGTTGCAAGGGTCTGAGTGTGATGGTCAGTGTTGCAAGGGTCTGAGTGTGATGGTCAGTGTTGCAAGGGTCTGAGTGTGGGTCAATGTTGCCAGGGAAAGGCTGGTGCTGCTGTGTGAAGGCAGCATTGTTTCTAGAATAAGAGGATGAGTAAAACTTTACAGTGGTTTAACAGCCAGCACTTTTTCTCACATTTCCCCTTCATTCATTTCCTCCCTCTCTTAATCAATTCCACAATTACTCTGTCATATCCTTCCTCTGGTGAACATCTTGGTGCCAAGAATAATGTGTCCATTTCCAACTTTTTCAGTGGGTATGCCTCTGGGCAGTGTATGGACACAGAACACATAGTCTCGTTTGGAATTGGGTTTCCGACCCTTAATTGTGGAGAGGTAGGGTTTGGAATGCATTCGGAGTCACTGGCCCATAGAGATCCTGCGCGTGATCACTGCCAGCACACCTGCATACATTTTGCCATTCACTGGAAGGTAATTCATTTTGCAATCGTAATTTGCTCCAGGCGTCATGGTGAAGTGACGTCACCGCAGGATCTTTATTGCCCTCTTCTGTACGTACCTAAAAATGGCTATAATGTATTTGATGACTGTAGTGTAACGTATTATATGCAGGTACCACCTCAAGGAGGCATGCAGTCAAGGAGATGCAAGGGACAGAACAGCTTGTTTATTTTTACAGCTATATTAGTATAGGTTACACTCTGAGGGTGAGGTTTCTCAGTCATTTATTCAACCGAGTGCCGCAGGCACGAGGTGAATAAATCACTGAGACAACCGAGCCAGAGGTGTGTAACATACTTGTATTATGACGCAAATTTGAACTGTTGCTATGATAAAATCCAGGTCAATAAGTAATAGCCTGCATGTGAATAAGAGACCGAGAGCAAGGTGAATAACCTGCTAATTCACCTGCATTTCATTGGCTGTCATCGGGTTATAATTTTTCAAAAAAAAACGCGGGAAGAAAAGAGCACTAGAGATGACTTCAGCAGAACCTGGCAGAACTGTAGCCTATTGTGCTGACATCCGTTGGAGAGTAGTGTGGCAGAGAGTAGGAATGGGGCTTTCCTTTAAGGTGATAGCCACTCGCCTACAGATAGGTATTGCTACAGCCCATAGACTGTATGGAAGGTATGTACAAACTGGAGATGTAGCTCCAACATCACAGCCAAAAAGACTCGACAACAGAAAAGTTGATGGTTTACATGAACTATATATTATTGCTCTGGTTCATGAAAATCCAGCTGTCTACCTCTGTGAAATCTGCTCTAAAATTAAAGAAGCAACTGGAGTAGTTGTGTCAGGTTCAACTGTATGTAAAGTGATTCATAGAAATGGGTTTTCAAGGAAGAAATTAATGAAGGTTGCACTTCAGAGGTCAGAAGGGTTTAGAGGGGCATTTTTTGCCAATGTGTTGCAGTTTCCAAGAGATTTTTTTGTCTGGGTAGACGAAACTGGCAGTGATAGAAGAGATCAACTAAGAAAATTCGGGTATTCCGTAAGGGGACTACCTGCAGTTTCCAAACATTTCCTCACACGGGGAACCAGAATCTCTGCCATTGTAGCTATGTCTGCAGATGGTGTGGAGGCCTATGAAATGTCTGTGGGAACTACAAATTCAATGAAGTTTTTTGATTTCCTCAGGGGAAGTTTAATTCCATCAATGAACACTTTCCCTGGTAAACATTCCATCTTAATATTAGACAACTGTACGATTCACCACTCTCAACACATAAAGGATTTTTTACACAGCATGGAAATTTTACCCTTCTATCTCCCACCTTATAGTCCTGACTTGAACCCGATTGAAGAGCTGTTCAGCTACATGAAATACTACTTAAAGCAACATGAAGATCTAATTGAATCACTACCATCCCCCATACCAGTAATTGAGGCAGCACTAGACAGTGTAACAAGTGCACATTGTACCGGTTGGATAAATCATAGTAACTATGATAAATAATCATCACCATAGAATTGAATGTTACAATTGTGCTTGAATAATGCACGAATTGAGTGGGTTGATCGTTAGCAAGGCTAATAATGCACTTCTTGGCACGAATTGAGTGGGTTGCATTGATCGTTAGCAAGGGTTGAAACGGCTAAATAATGCACTTGGCGTGGGGTAAATAATGCACTTTGGCGAGGGTTGAAGAAAGTTGGCCTCTAATATTTCTTAATATCAGTAAGAATTGTGGCTTGAAGCTCTGCATACTGATCTTCGGTTATCACTCCACGCTCTTTTAGCTGGTGCCATTTATCCAGTTGGTTGATGCATTCTGATCTAAGAGATATCTTCTTTCCTGGGGAGACACCAAGGCTCTCTTTCTTCTTTTTACCAAAAAAAGACCGATCAGGAGCATCTTCAAGTGATTGATGTCTGTTTGAGTTAACCATGTGAGCCCAGCAATTGAGTTGAAGATCACTGTACTTGTCTCCATGTATTTCCTTCAGTTTGTCAATGGTACCACCAACTTCTACCATGGTGTTCACAAGATCACTCTGCCTCTTCGACTGTGGGGTATCATTAGAATCACCTGACCTCTTCTTCGCCTTTGACTTGCATTTCAACCAAAACGAAACCTGCCTTTTCTTTTGATGGGTGTGGTACATATTTTTTAGATCTTCATCTGTATCCAGTTTTTCTTGTTTCCCCTTCATGCCGTGCCCAGGAAAAATAAATCCAAACTGAGTCTCATAGCCATCAGTGTGCACATTGAACTTCTGACAGAGTTCTGCTTTCAAACTCTCCACCGACATGTAGCACCCTTTCTGTTGCAACTCTAGCGCCTCCACAATTATTTCTCCTCCAGCATTACCAGGATTAATGATCTTAATTGAATAGGACTTGGAATCAACTGAAGAATGCTATAAATAAACAACTTTTGTAACCTAGGTGATCATCACACACCTAACACTAATCAGACCCTTGAAAAACTAACCAGGTTCAGATCTTGCAGACCCTCAAAACACTGACCATCACACACTAAGATACTCACAACACAGAGGAGGTTGGTCACGCGTCATCAAACGTCATGCACATTTACGTCGAGTCAGCACTTTTTAATGCCCAGTCAGCACTTTTCCTTGGCCTAAAGCTATGGCCTCAGCCTTAAGCCTTCTGAAAGAAAGCTAAAATGCAGCGAGGCTACCGCTTCAAGAGCGAAAAGAGTACCTAACACTTGTAGCTTGCTATGAACGGCTCAAAAATGGTGAGCTAATCCTTACCTGGACTAGTAGACTGCTAGTGATTGTCAATAGTCACTTCAACCTCTGACTTCAGGGCCTTTCCACCCTGCAAACTTCCCAGGAAAGCTCTTCAGGCTTCTAGAACATCAAAACAAGAGTCTAGCACCGTGATTATCCCGCTGCAGCCTAGGAGGAGCTCTTTCCAAGCGTTTTGAGTATTAATGAATATTCATGAGGTTGAAGTCAGGTTGAACCGCAATGTACAAATTTATATGGTCTTATGTGCTACGTGAATGACGCATGAAAGACACTCTATGACGCGTGCCCAACCTCCTCTGCCTCTCTGTGTTCTGGTCCAGCAGCTGTAGGACCTTGCTCTCGATATGGGTTACATACCCTAGTGGAGTTGCCCTTATTTCTTCTCCTCCTTTCTTCAGAGCAAAAGTCATGGGAGCTGGCTCAACCACCACATGATCTCCAAGGAGGGAACCTGCCACCACTCACTGCTTTTTCTCACTTGCAAGCTTGACCCCTGATGCGCTAAGCCATCTGTAAGTCCAATACAGCTACAGCCATTAAGCCAAGTCCATTATTGATGTACTACCTCCGTATATCTCTCAACTTGTTCCAGGGGCCCCAGGGCCAAGTCAGCCTTCATCACCAGCCCCATCTCTGGTGGTATTTCAAGTTTGAGGCCAGACTTCAGCAGGATTTTCTGCCTCTCCTCTTGTCCCAACCTCTTCACCTCTTCCGCCATGAGCATATTTGAATTCTCACCACCAACCAGTTGCCTACATCCATCCACCTAGCTCCACAGGCTGACGGAGGACACCATGACACATCAAACAGTTGGCCTCTTCTGGAGCATTGAGGTATTTCATGTCCTTGCATGAGGTGATCGGTGGGGGTGCAAGTCGCTGGATGTGATGCAGGACTTGATTTGTTGATTCCTTGGGTGGCCGTCTATGTTTAGTGGGGTTTTTTTTAATTTTCTACCACCTCTCTTGGAGGCCTCAAACTGAGAACAGATCTACAATGTATAGTAACCCTTGATCTGGACACGTCAGGAGGGTGGGGGGTTACTCTACCTTGCATGGAGAAGAATCAGAGTGTGGGGTCCAGATCACTGGTTTCAGGGAAGTATCGTATAACTCTCCTTTGTCTTGTGCCCTGACAGAATTGCCCATAGTGGCGTAGCAGACCTTGCAGAAGTGGGGTGGGTGAATCCCCGAAGTGTCTTGTTGAGGGTCAATGGAGAAGGCCTGGATCAAACTAGATCTATACTCCTGGCAGTGGTATACAGAGTACTTCTTGGTGGTAGTACTGCTCCCACAAACTCGACAGGAGGAGTTCACATAGGCAGTGTGTGTCAACATCTGTGCCGACATCCTCTGTTACACTGTTTTTTAGTGTATTTTTGTTAGTGTGTGTAGCTCTTAGAAAAAATCTTACAGTTACAGCTTTGGTTTATTATGGAAGCTGTACCTTCACTGCACTCTCCAGATGCTCTGTTGCACCTGTGAAAACTGTGGTTTCCCTGGGATGGTCTGCAGGATGTACCCACTTACTCTGTGGTTTTCAAAGTGGGCACTAAAGAAC
>JACERO010000050.1 GCA_013911135.1 Candidatus Nitrosopumilus sp.
AACATATCTTGGAAAAATTAGAATTCCTCCAAATACAATTGTATATCTTCTCTACTTGTTCTCGCTTGGAGTTCCTGCATACAGAATACGTTCTATACAGAGATCAGTCTCAAAACAATAGAGCATGTATTTAGAATATTTCGAGAAGCAATCTATGACTCATCAATGATTAATCTCAGACTGTCTGGGAAATTAGAATTAGATGAGGCAATGTTTGGCGGTCATCGTAAAGGAAAGCGTGGTTGGGGTGCTGAAGGCAAGACGTTAGTGTTTGGAATATACAAGAGAAACGGACATGTCATGACGTTTCCAGTACCTGACAGAAAATACGATACTCTAATGGAATTAATCAAAAAACACACTAGAAAAGGTTCACTGTATTACACGAATGATTACACTGCATATGCATCTTTGATAATGAGGGGAAAGCACAAGGTCGTATCTCATGGGATGGATGAGTATGTAAGAGGTGATGCTCACATCAATGGAATGGAAGGGTTTTGGAGTTATGCTAAAACTTGGATGTATCATTATAGAGGAGTTCCCAAACAATATTTTCATCCATATCTCAAAGAAATAGAGTTTCGATTCAACAACAGAAATAAAAATATCTTTGAAATGCTGGTAAAAATGCTTGTAAAACCTGTTCCAAATGAGTAGGTATTACCTTAGATTATATAGACAGAAAATAGTCGTTTTTTTATGAATTTATTTAGAAAACGAACTCAAGAAACGAGTCTAGTGTGTAGAATATGTAAAATGGAATTTACAGACTCTGAAAGAACTCTACGACATATGATTAAAGCACACTCCAAACCACAAAAAGTCAAAAAATAGAGAAGTCAAAAAGTTTTGAATAAAAGATTTAGTCTCAACTAATTTTATCTAGGTTTATAATCCATGATCAATGGCGTGAATGATGTTTCAGAAAATAATCTGTAATCTTGAAAAGTTACTCAAGTATGTAGATCGACAAACTAACATCGGTTGATGTTTTATCGGGGGAAGCGTTTGTCTTCCTCCTGACCCCTTTCACTTGAAGAATAAAGTCTAAATTATAGCAATCAGAAAATTACATGTTATGGAAATCTCTAGCAGAAATGTTGTAGAAGGAACTGCTCGTGCACCACATAGAGCAATGTACAAAGCTATGGGGTTGAGTGATGAGGATTTATCAAAACAATTCATTGGTGTTTGTCACACAGGAAATGAAGCAACGCCATGTAACATTCATCTTCCAAAATTAGCTCTAAAAGCTAAAGAGGGAGTTTCAGATGCAGGTGCAACTCCAAGAGAATTTTCAACAATTGCGGTAAGTGATGGAATTGCAATGGGTCATGAAGGAATGAAATCATCATTAATTTCTCGTGAGGTTATTGCAGATTCAATTGAATTAATGGTCAGAGCACATCAATACGATGCACTAGTAGGAATTGCAGGATGTGATAAGAGTCTACCAGGAACTATGATGGCCATGGCCAGACTAAACATTCCATCAGTATTTGTATATGGTGGAACTATCATGCCAGGAATGCTTGATGGGAAAGAGCTAACAGTAGTTGATGTTTATGAAGCAGTTGGGGCATGTGATGCAGGTCAGATAACTCTTGAAGCATTAAAAAATATTGAAAACACTGCGTGTCCAAATGCGGGTTCATGTGGAGGAATGTTTACTGCAAACACTATGGCATCAATATCTGAAGCAATTGGTCTTGCATTACCTGGAAGCGCCAGCCCACCAGCAGAAGATGATAGACGAGGGAAGATGGTATATGACACAGGAGTGGCATGTGCTAAATTATTGGAGATGAATATTAGACCTAAAGAAATTTTATCATTTGAGGCATTTGAAAATGCAATAATTATGTTGAATTCGGTTGGAGGATCAACTAATGGAATATTACACTTACTTGCACTTGCAAATGAAGTAGGTATTAGTTTGAGTTATGATGATTTTGAAAGAATAAGAAAAAAAACACCTCATTTGGCAGATATGAAACCAGGAGGAAATTATGTAATGAATTCACTAGATAAGATTGGAGGAATTCCATTTGTCTTAAAGAAGTTACTTGACAAAGGACTGCTTAATGAAAACTGTATGACAGTTACTGGAAAAACCATTAAAGAAAATCTTGTTTCAATGAACATTACAGAAACAGAGCAAAATATTGTAAGACCAATTGAGAATCCAATTCATTCAGTTGGGACTGCAGTAATTCTCAAAGGAAGTCTAGCTCCAAAAGGAGCAGTAATTAAAACTGCAGGAGTAGAGATAACAAAATTTACTGGAAAAGCTCGTGTTTTTGATAGAGAAGAATTTGCATTTGATGCAGTATCAAAAGGAGGAATTGATGAAGGAGATGTTGTAGTTATTAGATATGAGGGACCAAAAGGCGGCCCTGGAATGAGAGAAATGCTAGCCACAACTGCAGCACTTGTAGGTCAAGGATTAGGAAAAAAGGTTGCAATGGTAACTGATGGTAGATTCTCTGGAGGTACACGTGGGTTCATGGTAGGTCATGTTGCACCAGAAGCCTATGTTGGTGGTCCAATTGCATTAGTAAAAGATGGCGATGAGATAACAATAGATGTTGAAACCAATGGGCTTAATCTTCATGTTTCAGAAGAAGAGTTGCAAAATAGAAGGAATCAATGGAGTCAACCAAAACCAAACTACACAACAGGTGCTCTTGCTAAATATGCAACACTTGTAGGTTCTGCTGCAAATGGCGCAATCACCAGTCCAAACCTCTAATGATGAACAATTTGTCCACAATCTTTATAGATCGCAATTATAACTAATTCATAGAGATAACAGGCAGAAAAATTAACATTATCAAAATTAAATTTCTGTTATCTACTAAAAGTAAATTTAGACGTGTCTTTTGCCAAATTAGTTCATGATACAATTCTAAAATAGAAAAGAATCTAGGAATAAATAAAAATCAATCCTATTACAGCAAGAGCAACTCCAACAATGGTAATTATTTGATTTTTATCCAATGAATTGATTTGAATTGTACAAGTTTAACCTTTGATTTTTAGGCTCAAAAAATAAAAAGAAAGGAAGAATTAATCCTCAAATTTTGCGAGTTCGTTCTTTAGTTGCTTGATTTGATATTCTACGACTCTTCTATGGATACTGTTTATGAGATTCATCATTGTGTTTTCTTGGTGTGATCAAAAAGTAGACCTGAGAAGAAAAGTTGATCCTTTACTAAACTTGGATCAAAAAAAAGAGAGGAAAATTCCTAAATGGTCTAAATGTCTAACATATACGGAGGAATGAAATGATTAATGAAAACGAATGTTCAACTGGTTCTTCTGGTGGAAAAAAAGGATGTAATATAGCAGAAATTAATATGGACAATGTCCAATTTTATAGAAAACATACCCCTACAGAATGTTTCTTTTCAGCTGGAAAAGCCAATTCAAAGATATTGTTAAAATTTACTGTTAAATTTGCAGATAAAACATTTCGTTATGTAATTCACCCTGATAATAACTGGCTGAAATTATTTTCTGATTCAGCTAGTGTTTTAATTGTTGATCATCAATTGAATATGCTAGCTGGTCTCACCTTAAACAAGGAAGAAGTAACCCAAAGAATTTCAGAGGCTTCTAAAAACGATGATTCGTTACAAGGAGAGAATGAATAAGAAATGATCAACATAATTGCCCTTTTTTTTACAAAAGATCTGATATTTAGCTATGACCCAATGCACGTGATATTTGGAGTTAGTATTGGAATTTTTGCAGTTGTGATTTTAATTAAGAAAATAATTAACAGGAGAAATAAGAAATGCTAAAAGGAAAAATTGGTATCTTTTATAGCTGGTGTAAATCACGCCAAAGCGCGCATATCACCCGTACAATTTACGTTAACACTTTTGAATCCCGTGAATATGGTACAGAGGAAAATGGAAAATACGAAGTAAAAATTCACAGACACAAAAAAGGAACCAAACTCTGCAAAGGGTCTGACAAAACAGTAACCTATGTGAATCGTTGAAATGAGTCAATTAATCACGACAAAAGACCAGCACATACTTGGCTGTTATCTACTAAAGATTCATTCTAAACACTATCTTCTAAACATAATCCATATTCTAGATCCTATGAAAATTCCTACAGCAAGAACTATCAATATTGTAATAATAATTTGTCCTTCTTCCATAAACTAGATTCTAAACTCTTAATCTAAAAATATACTTGTAATTTTTCCTACATCCATTTTATTACCCAAGAAAGATTCAAGCCTCTAAAGTTTTGGTTCAAGATCATTCTTAATTCTTAGTTGGTTTTGAATGTATTATGGCTTTTACTAGATGTGACAAATGTGGAGAACTTAGATTTGATAAAAAAATTAATCTATGTGCAAATTGTGGCCATCGAATTACAAGGGTTACCAAGTCATTTGAGTGAAATTAGAAAGGTTATCACTGAACGGGTTGGGTGAATCCAGTGGAGTTGGACCTCAAAAAAGGAGTGTCATTTTGTTAGGAGTCCCACGGTTTAATCAAGTACTCTCTGATCAAGACGGAGTGATTTTGAGAGTACCTACTCCTGAGTCTTGAACTAAAACACTTAGACCCTTTGACGGTCTAAATCAATTCTAATCTTATAGGATTCGTATCTTAATATGACCATTTTAGAGAACAAACTTTTGTATATTCTAAAAAATAATTCAAAACAATGGAACTTCTAGATGAAAAGATTCATCTGTGGCTT
>JACERO010000078.1 GCA_013911135.1 Candidatus Nitrosopumilus sp.
TTTTTGCATGGCTCAAATGTGGATTTCATAGAACTGCAATCAGATACGAGAAGAATTGTGATAACTATCTTGGATTTGTTTACTTGGCATCAATTCTGATGTATTGGAGGGTTTTAGGATGAGTTGTATATCTAAATTGATTTGTATTGAAAAAATAAAAAGAAAAGAAAAGGGTTTTTTCTATTCGTTAACGTATGCTCTTTCGCCGTGCTGGGCCAAATCAATGCCAATCTCCTCTTCTTTAGGAGTGACTCTGATTCCACCTGGCCAGATGGCATCCATGATTTTGAAGATTACAATAGTAACACCAAAGGCATAGCCTACTGATATTGCAGCACCAATGATGCTGATTGCTTGCTGTTCCATTCCTTCTGGAGTACCAGTCCATGCGCCGATACCGTCTCCAGTATCCCAAACGTGTGGACTAGCTAATGTTCCAGTCAAAATTGCACCTGTAAGACCAGCCATTCCGTGTACTCCCCATACATCTAATGCGTCATCCCATTTGCGTACATTCTTGAATGCTATAGCTGCATAACAAATTGTACCAGCAGCAATACCGATTATAATCGAAGCCATTGGACCTACCCAACCTGAAGCTGGAGTGATTGCTACCAATCCTGCTACTGCACCTGATGCAGCTCCAACTATACTTGGTTTTCCGGTATGTGCCCATGACATCAAAACCCATGTAACTGAAGCCATACCTGCTGCGGTATTAGTTACAGTCCATGCGCTTATGGTAATGCCGTCTACCATTACTTCACTTCCTGCGTTGAAACCAAACCAACCAAACCAAAGTATGGATGCACCTAGTACAACCATTGGAATGTTGTGTGGTTCCATTGGAACTTTGCCATATCCAAGTCTTCTGCCAAGGACTAAGGCTCCTGCCAATGCAGCGAATCCTGAAGTAATGTGTACTACAGTACCACCAGCAAAGTCTAATGCGTATGATGGCGATAAGTCTGGATCAAGGTCTAGCGATCCTCCTCCTATGTAACCACCTCCCCAAACCCAATGTGCTATTGGATCATAAACGAAGGTACCCCATAAGAGTACGAATATGATTAATGCGCTGAATTTGATTCTGTCAATCAAACCACCAACAATTAGTGCTGGGGTGATAATTGCGAATGTTGCTTGGAACATTGCAAATAGTTGGTGAGGTACTGTACCTGGCCAACCTTGACTACAAATATCTCCTTCTTTGAACTGCTGCATCTGGTATGCATTAGACCAAGTGTCTGCACAAGGTCCTGCTTCACCTAATGGAGCCCATGCTGAGACCATATTAAATCCAACATAGTCCAAATTTCCCATGAACATATTTGCATCTGAATCAATTCCACCAAATGCTAGTGAGTATCCCCATAGAACCCATTGTACTGACATTAAACCAATGATTACAAAGGTCATGCCGATGACGTTTACTGCGTTCTTTGATCTGGATAAACCACCATAAAAGAATGCAACACCGGGAGTCATGAAGAGTACTAATGATGTTGCCGTAAGCATCCATGCCATATCACCTGTATCTACCATACAAGGGAGCATGCCACCTTCGCCATCATCATACCAACACTCGTTAGGGTTACCAGTGTAAATTCCACTAGTTCCCACTACATATCCGTCCATACCATCATCAACACTTTGTGCATATGCTTGTGACATTGCACCAGCTGCTGTGATTGATACTGCGGCTACAAGTAATAGAGCATACTTGTAGTTCCTAGAACTCATTAAATTAATCGAAATTGGAGAGCATTTAAGGATTGGAGACTAAAAAATTTGTAAAAAAGTAAATTATTATATTTTAGTATAATCTGATAGTAACATAAAATATGAAAATCAGGTCAAGAGTATAAATATGAAGGAAAAATCAGATATAAAATTAGCGATTTTTGATACATTCAAGACTAAAGGTGACGAACTAACAGGAGAAGCAAATAGACAAAGAGCGATCATTACAATACTTGCCAGTAATGCTAATCCCGCAGAAAGAACAAGGACAGGAATTTCTCAAAGAATAGCAAAAAAACAAGGAATAGCGTGGAAGAATATCTATTCAGGGATATTTCGGGATATGGACGAGATTTTGCTTCCTATAAAGATTGCAGAGGAGGATGGAAGATTACCTCTAAAAAGAGGTCCAAAGGCTCTTCAGGAAATAGGAATTCCATACTATCACTTAACCAAAAAAGGTATTTTGATAGCACTATCAATAAGTGAAATTAAAAATAGAGAAAATTTACTAAAAGATTTTTTTGCAAAGTCTGAATCTGCTGAAAAAGACTTTGAAAAAATTATTTCTAGTCTCTTAAAGACTAGTCCTAATTTTACATATTCAATTTTTCAAAAATATGTCAAGGCTTTTTGTGATAAAAAAATTAAAGATCTGCTTCCTTTTGATCTATCAAAACTTAGAGAAATTTCAGATGAGTCTTTAGGTATTCAAAAGGAGTTTTTAGAGGCGTTCTTAAAACTATCCAAACAAGAAAAGAATGATGCAATCAGATTCCTCAATGAAGTAACCTAACCACAAGTAAGATAACGCCAAACATTAAAATCAGTTATTTATTGAGATCAATTAAAATGGGTGGATCTAAAAACGTCTTTGCATCTGTAAAGTCTTATAGTAAAAGAGGAAAGTTACTAAAAAAAGCTGATTTTCAAACCTTGGCAGAATCAAGAGATCTTGATGAATTAATGACGAGAATTAAAAATACAGTTTATGGAGAAGCAGTATCTGAAGTAGAGAAACCTTACACATCACAAGGAATTGAATCTGCTCTAAAAAGTCACCTAGCTGATGTTCATTATAGTATAGCAAAAACTGCTGGTGAGTCATGCATCTTAGATGCTTATTATTTGAAATTTATCATTTCTAATTTAAAACAAATTCTAAAAGGAAAAATTTTAGGAAAATCTCAAGAAGAGATTGAAATTCATATTAATCTTCGTGCAGAAGAACTAATCAAACAAAGAGATATTGTAATCAAAGCACTTGTAGCAAAAGATCTAAAAGAAACAGTTGCAAGTTTAAGCCAAGTAGAATTTGATGAAGAGATTGCAAAAGCAGCAGCTTTGTATGCAGATAAAAAAAATATCCAAATCTTTGATACATATTTTGATAAAATTTTGTATACACGTCTTGTTAAAGCACTAAAATCTGGAGACATAGATGCAAGTAGATTAATTGGAATGGATGTTGATTTTTATAATATTCTAAGTGTAATTAGAGGAAAGTTTTGGGGACTTGATGAACAACAAATTCAAGATTTAATTATAATTCAATCCCCAGCTGCAAAAGATTTGCTAGGAAGAATGATGTCAGCTGGTTCGATAAGAGATGCATTTAACGAACTTTCTAGCACAAAATATAGTAATTTAGTTCCTCAAGTTGAAAATGAATTAGATGCAATAGCTGAGTTTGAAAGAGCTTTTGAAATAATGATTTACAAAGCATCGTTAAACTCTTTCACAAAAATGTTCAGTTTAGCAACAACAGTAGGAATTACAAAACTAACTGCATACGAAGTAAGAAATCTTGCAGCAATTGCTTATGCAGTTGAACAAAAAATACCAACTGAAACCACTATGTCAAAACTGATTTTAGAGACAGAATAGACTGGTATAGAATATGAGTAAATTTCCAACGAAAAAAAATGAAACATCAATTGATATTCTCACAAATTGGGTAAGCATCTCTATGGCATTGATTTTTGCTCTACCGTCATTAGGGATATTTTTGGGAATCTACTATGGAACAGGAAATCTGATTGTAGGAGCAGTATTAGGATTTGGAGTTCATATTGTTACACTTGCATTTTCAGGTAGAATTTCAAAATATCTAGACAAAATTATGAATTAACCTATATTGATCTAATTTCAAGATGATATACTATGATGGGCGATAGAAGTTTTCAAAATATTATTCAAAGTGCAATGAGTTCGATAGGAAAAGAATTAGAAATTGAGATAGATCCTAAAGATATTCAAACTATTCATCTTCAAGAAGTAACCCAATGTCTAAGACGCTCATATTATGACAGAATTGAACCCAATGAAATTGAAAGGAGAGGATTCAATGAACTTCTCTCAGGATTATTAAGAAAATTAGAGTATGGAAGTGAGCCAAAAGAATTTGCAATAGACGATATCGAGTTAAAGGGCCAGGTAGATATGTTAGTAGATGATTCTATTCTTTTATTCAGATCGGCAACAGGTGAGTTAGAAAACCCTCAAGCAAATGACATTCTATATCTTAATGCATGCATGTGGATATATGACAAAGTCGACGGGGTGATTGTATACATTACAGGAGATAGAAAAGAAACAACTTTTACATTAACACGCAACAAAAAGATGTTTGAAGAAGTAATTAGAAGAGTTAGAGTTTTACATGATCTTCTTAAAGAACAAAAAACACCTATCCTAGAACCATCATCTGATTGTTCTAGTTGTCAATATTATGAAAGATGTTTTATGAAAAAGAAGAATACTAAACAAGTGTCCCTTTTAGGAATATTGGGTCAGTAGATGGGAAAGTAACTCAAATTAGATCAGAAACTATCAATTATTCAATCAAATTATTCCGATAGAAAAAGCTTGATGATAGTGTATCATTTTATCAAATGTGAATCACAACTCATTTGA
>JACERO010000095.1 GCA_013911135.1 Candidatus Nitrosopumilus sp.
ATGTGCTTGGGATGATCTCTTCTCTAGCTAAGGTAAGTTTTAGCTAAGTTTTTTTTTTGTTTTTTTCCCGGGCGGCCTGGTCTAAATTTGTGTTCAGAAATCTGAGAAACAAGTAATCAAATTGGTGCATGTGGCCTAATTATATTTGCAGCCTTAATATACTCAAATAGCTCATGATCATGTAGCTAGAGTTACATGGTGAAATAGTTACCCACCTGTGGCTACTATACACGCAGCCCCAACTTAGCTACTGCTCTGCAGCATACTTTAACTTTGACACAGTACGTGACACAATATTTAGGCATGCAAATAATTATTTGTGCCATGGGATATGCGAGGCTACTGTCTTTCAGACCAGTTTCTGAGTGGTGATTTAGCCTCCATGGTCAAAGGCATGCACTGCTCCAGGTGTCACCCCATTTGTGGGTGTCTACCACTTCCTTATCAACCATGCACACTACCTCACTTGGAGGGAGCCGTGGGTGGACAAGACGAACGCCAGTGCCAGCGTTAGCAGCTGCACTGTGCCCTTAACCAGCAGCCAACCCTGGATGCAGTGCAGGTGCAACGATAGCCAGCTAGTAAGCATGTTTGCATGTTCAACCAGAATGTGTAGGTGCACGCTAAATAAAGAACACCCACGCTGGAGAATTTTACCGCAATCTCTGATGTCAGTCACATGATAAGTTTTACCAGGCCTTCCCTATGTGTACTACATCGGTAGTAGAATGCAACTTCACCTGGAACACGGGCGCCTTCCAACCATGTTTGGTGCACCCTGTTCAACCAGACAGGTGCAACCATGTAACGTTGAGACTAACCTTCTCAGCTCACTTTCGATACTTTGCAGAGTACAGAGTAAGCTACACAAAAGAGTGCAAGGATATGGGATGAGGGAGTGTGTTCATTGAGGCAGTGTGAGCACACAGCTAGCTCTGTGTAGGGGGCAGTGTGTGCATAGAAGTAGTGTGAGCACACTATGTGTGTGGATAGGGGAGGAGGGGGCGTGTTCATTGTGGCAGTGTGAGAACACCGTGTGTGTGGATATGGGGAGGAGGGGGCGTGTTCATTGTGGCAGTGTGAGCACACCGTGTGTGTGGATAGGGGGAGGAGGGAGAGGGACACCCTGGCCCTCCTGCATGGAGTATAGTGTGAAGGGAAAATCCAGATGTAGCTACTAGTAGCTATAGAGGTGTGTCATGGAATTCAGTGTGGAATTCAGTGTTCAGTGTTTGAACGCAACGCTTCTGGCATCTACAGTTATGGCACCTTCCCTGCTGGCCCCCTGACCATGACCCCCTCTGCAACTTTTTGGCTCAAAAAATTGCAAAAATCACTTTACATGATACCATGTAAAACTAACAGTAAAAATAATTCTTATCTACCACAATCACATGGTAGCTACCACAGAAACAAATCACACAACAAAAATTAATTCAGATCTAGCTATACCAATCACAGCAAAAAGTAAACTATCACACAGTAGAAACTATATAATTCACATACACAATGTGAGAAGTGAGAGAAGCATCACTTGCAAAAGCGAGATCTCAGAGAGCATGACAATTCCACCATTAGAGGATCTTTCACTGCAGCTAGACCAGCCAGAGCCGTAGGCACTCAGTGTCTCATTGGAGTCAAGCGAGACTGGTATCATCACATTGCTGTCAGTATTGTTACCACATTGAACGGTGACTGTAGATGTGAAGCGGCCATTGGCGGGAATGTCCGGTTGTGCCATACTCGCATAGGAATAATCTGGACCAGCAACGTTCACGACGACTCCCGTCATTGGAACGGACAGCGGGTTTGTGTAAGTCAGTGTCATAGCGATAGTGTTAGCAACATTCATGGCGTCCACTTGAACCATATCGTATTCCAGCGTGATACGCAAGGCATCATGCAATATGAAGGCTCCCGATTCATTGTATACACCTACGGAAAACCTGAAGACACTAGATTCGTCGACGTACGGCCGATAGTCAGACTCCGTCACATCTACTCGCCGAGTGCCTGTGAAATTGCGAATAAATCCAAGGGACTCTCCCATGTAGCTCCTGAGTTCCATTCTAATAACGATATCTTCAACGGACACGTTGCCCTCGGTAACTGTGATGACGAAGTCTTCACCAACCCGTGGGTTAGGAGGAACACTGTTTATTCTCATTCCTCCTTCACGCTCGCATCCTGTGTAGGTTGGTGGGAAACTTGGACTAGCACTCTCTGAGTCTCTTTTCGTCGTTGGAATCTTGTAGTTGCCGGTAATAATCTCAGGATTGTTGAAAACGTATAGTGATGGTTCCATTCCTGGCTTTTTCGTTACTACAAAGGTTCCTATCTGAAGGGGCTGCCCTGTTATCGGGCAAACTCCTCTTGCATTCACTTCTGCCAGAATGAAAAGAGTATCATAGTTTGCTAATTGAACATTTGATCGTATAAACGGTACGTATGCAGGACCTGAACGGTAGGGCTGACCTGGTGCTAATGGAGAGGGCTCTTGTGGGGTGGCATCAACAGCATTCCAATCTGCTGGTTGCACAAGGTCTGGTCGCTCCAACCATGCTTCACTCCAGACGTGAAAGTTCCATTGGTCTTCATCTCGCTGCACTATGTTGTCAAATTGCCTCAAAACGGACGTTCCATCAGAAGTAAGTCCTCGGTCATGGTGGCTTTCGTAGTTTGTCACTGTGCGTGCAGGAATATCCGAGGCACGTAGAAGAGTGGTAAGAAGAGCTGCGAATACCCAACATTGACCATAACGTACTTTTTGACCTCCAGACTGCAGCCAGAGCCTGAGGATATCTTCACTTCCCACCCATCGAGTGGGCTCGATTCCATCGCCATAGTTACCATCCCATCGGCCAAGCAAAACGTGCTGATTGATTACCCTCGTTAGAGCACGTGAATACGTAACTGCATTTGTTCTTTCGGCTGGTGACATTAGATCTGCCAGGCGACGCACGCTCTCGGCGACAACATCACTACCAACAGCATAATTCCAGTAAATGGCCTGCCCCCCAACCCAAATGAAGCCATAGTTATTGTTTATATACTCATCGGTGAAAGCACTGCTGGTTACTTGTCTTTGAGTCACATCCTTGCTTGACACGATAGAAAATAGATAGACAAACGTTATTACAGAGCAAAAGTCTATCCTCTTCATATTTGTTATGCTAAATTAAGTTGTTACTCAGTCTCTCACTAACACTACTACCTAGCACAACAGAACTAGTCTGACGGCCACAGACAGGCAAAGCTTGTCTTTTATAGTACACACTCTAGATACAAACTAAAAATAGATGGGTGTTATAAATAGTGGCCATAGGAATGAAGGGGTGCACCCTCTGTGGTTGATAAGCGGTACATCACCCACCCCTCCGTGGTTGAAGGCGTATACACCCCTCCATGCAGAAGAAACCACTTGGTGGTTGAAGCCTCCCCTCTATGGCACCGGCCCCTCTATGGTTGACTGGTTGATACCCCCACATGGCTGAAGGCCATGGTTGCATGGCCGTTGGAAGCAAAACATGGAATTTGTGGGGCCCACACCCACGGTGTGTCTAACCAGGGGAGATTCTGATGTATACTCAAGTAATTATATTTGAGTGGGGGAGATTGCCGCTGCGTGGCCTTACTCAAATAGCTCAAGTATAGAGTTACATGGTGAAATTATGTTAGGATATTCACTGAACTTGTGGCTACAGATGTTCATGCCAGGGAAACATTATCTAGCTTCAGCAATAAAATATTGAGTGTGCGATATACTTGGGCCTATACAAAAGCCACAAGCTGTAGTATCGTCATTGTACCAAATTTGTAGCGTAGTTGTCCTAAACCCTACATGCTCTATAACTATGAGTCAAAAGTGTGGGGCCATTTCCCCCTGGCCCACGCTACGGCCATGGGTTGACACATACTCCTGGTCAAAGGCATATATAGCTTGCTCAATGTAGGGCAGGCTATGGTTTGGTATAGGTATATTGATGTCATGCAAGATGTTTCCTTGGTAACAATCTGGCTTTCCATGACATATACAACGGCAGTTCATACACCTATTTCATAAAATGCTACTTGTAAAAATGCCTTTTAATTAAAATGTTGGTAGCTATCCGTAAGTTTTATTTGATATGATTGTGTATTTCTGGATATGTGAAGCAAATACTTTTTCAATGGCTTCCATTTTAATGCACACCCAAAAGCATATTGAAGGTGGCGTGAGATACACGGCCGTAGGAACAGCGTGGGCCAGGGGGCAATAGCCCCACCACTTTTGTACATAATTAATTGGATACGTAATTAATTGGACACAAACTCACTCCTCTAGCTAGAGACAGCCATTGCACTAGCTTGTGGCTTTTGTACAGGCCCAAGTATATCAAACTCAAATGACTCAATATGCACACATTTCAGTGGGTTTGCCTGGCTGACTACTGTAATCAAGCTGTCCCAGACTGTTGTCAGGAGGAGGACTATAGTAAAATGTGCTTGGGATGATCTCTTCTCTAGCTAAGGTAAGTTTTAGCTAAGTTTTTTTTTTGTTTTTTTCCCGGGCGGCCTGGTCTAAATTTGTGTTCAGAAATCTGAGAAACAAGTAATCAAATTGGTG
>JACERO010000094.1 GCA_013911135.1 Candidatus Nitrosopumilus sp.
GTTCCCATGTTCTTCTCTCAATGGGCATACACTTTATGCTCTTGTATGGGAATGCATCTCCCACCTTGAAAACGTTGGCTTCAAGGTTCTGGCACTTACGGTTCCGATAGCCCTAGAGACCAGCCTATTCCATGCCCTACAGACCAGCCTATTCCATGCCCTCCAGACCAGCCTATTCCAAACCCCCCCCCCTGTACACACCTTGCTGGGCTGGTTCCGATAGCCCTCCAGACCAGTACCCTCCCTCCCCCCCCCATACAGACCTTGCTGGGCTGGTTCCGATAGCCCTCCATGCAGATACAACACTTAAGCCCCGCCTCCTCCACCAGTTCCGTCTCTATCTCCTTCACCAGACTGCTGGACTTGGCCACGATCACCTACCCTTTGTCGTTCACCTGCATACCCAGAGAGCCAAGCTCCTTGGCACGCATGGCCATAGCACGCCGCTTCTTCTCCTGACGAGTGGCTCGGCGCACCTTCTTGATCTGATTGAGGAGAGAGAGAGCATGCAACAATGAGCTCAGTCCATGCTTGTACTATGACAGTTTGAATAGGCCAATCAGATTGCTCTGTAGCAGGTTAGTAACTACAGGGTTCTCCCTAATGCAGCAAAGGAGGGTGGTCCTCCCTCCTTCTTTAGCCAGTTTAGCTTTGATGTGGTCAGTGTGGTCAACGGAATGTGCAGGAATGCTTTGATGTAGCTAATCACAGCCCTCCTTTCTCCTGGTTCTGGGGAGAACCCTGAACTAGCACATTCAAATAGGCAGAAAAAATTCAGGTCAATAAGAAATAGCCTTAGCGCAAGGTCAAAATTCTTTCATAGCAACAATTCAAATTTGTGTCATAGTACAAATATGTTACACACCTCTGGCTCGGTTGCCTCAGTGATTTATTCACCACGGCACTCGGTTCAATAAATCACTGAGACACCTCACCCTCGGTATATAGAGAGGACAGGACGATTAATTTGTACTGCTGAACGAAGTAAGCTCTTTTAAAAGCTCATTGACTGGAACACATTCTAAGCCGCGTAGAGAGCTTCTGCATTGCTATGCAGTGCATTCTATTGATAGGATAATATGCCTCCATTTATACAGCTAAAATAATTTTGACACTCGTATCATAGCAACAGAATGCACTGTATAATGAGTACCCACAAAAGGATTGAGTTTGTATGAAACTATCAGCCAACAACAGCACCTGCTCCCTCACTCGCCACTGATCACTCACCGCATCCTCACAAGACGTGTTCTCCATCATGGCTTCCAGCAGATTCTCAGCCAGAGTCCCGATGTGCTGGTCCGAAGCTATCTGCTCCAGAGAGTGCAGCTCCCCCACCACCGACAGCAGTGTCTCCTGCGTCTTGTCGTGCCAGTGACACAGCTCAGTCAGCATCTTGAGCACGTAGGGAAGGCTGGGCTGTCCGATGCAAGACTTCCATTCCGGAGTGTCGAAGGAAGCTCTACATTAGGGCGGCAGGAAGGTAACAGGCCACCCTTATGCCGCCAAATCCCCAAAACCCGATGCAGGACTTCCACTCCGGGATACCAAAGGAAGCTCTACATTAGAATATAACAGGTCCCCAATCAACCATTAGCTTTTCCACCCTACCTTTCTTTCCCTATATCTTCCCTTCTCACCACCTGTACCCTCTTGTTCCTCCTACCGGGCAGCCAGTTCTATGAAAAGGGTCTACAGTGAACTCCCTCTAATCAGGACCCCCGAACCCCTATATTCAGGCCACTTTGAAAAGTCCCAAAGTATGCTTTGTAATAAAATTCATCCATAAAATGAGAGAGAGTTCACTGCATTACCCCCTCCCCCTGCTCCAGATCGTCTGTCTCCACTTGCTCCTGTACTCAGACCCAACCCCAATCTTTCCCTTCCCACCCACTCCCACAGCACCTGGTTTCTTCCACACGATTTATCTGGCACATTCTTCTTGAGATAAGTCACAGCTGATGGAGTGATATCCATCTCTATTGCCAGGTCCTTGAGTTTCTCCCCACTGGCGTCTCTCTGCATAGGACAAAACCAGGCCCTAGTTCTAGCCCAACCCCTAGCGTCTCAGGACAAAACCAGGCCCCAGTTCTAGCCCAACCCCTAGCGTCTCTCTGCACAGGCTTCCATGATGCATTTTCCCCAGGCTTCCATGATGCATTAGGACTGCTACTGAGCAAAAACAAGACCCTAGACATGCAGTGATAAAGGTCTTAATTTCACACATAGCACCACTTTCAGCTACCTTCTATCAAAGAAGTACTGCCTGACAGTGGTATTAGCCACCTAGAGCCTTCGATGTGCTCTTTTGGAAGCGCGGGTGAAAATTAAGGGGGGGGGGGGGCATGGCCCCCAATGCCCCTCCCCTGGACCTGACCCTTACAGCAGTTATTAGAAAGAAAAGCTGCTACTGACTACAGGCAGCTGTTGACGGCAGACCTCAGTCACACAATTCCATCTCCACAAAGAGGTCAGAAGACCGTCGTGATGTGTGATGACTCATCATTGGCCAAGTGATCTCTTAATTGCCCCTGACCCCAACCCCCAGGAGCATCGAGAACCTAACAGGCTCCATCCCACCACACTCACCCCTATGCCACCAGCAACCACACAGAAGCAGTCCAAATAGAGGCGGTTCTCAGGAGACCTCTCACTATCAAACCTACAGGCAAAATTGGTGGGAATGAGAGGAAAGAAGGAGGAACAGAGGGTAAAGGTGACCTAGGCCCCCTGGTCATGTGACCTAGGCCCCCTGGTCATGTGACCTAGGCCCCCTGGTCATGTGACCTAGGCCCCCTGGTCATGTGACCTAGGCCCCCTGGTCATGTGATCACACAAAGTGCTAGACTTCATTAGCATTGAGCAATGCATCATTACACAACATTTCCAAAGATATAGAGTGGACGTTTCAGGACATATTCAAGCTTAAACATGGGTATTTTTTCATCCTAAGGGTGGGGAGGGGAAGGGCGGGAGGTTAAAGGGCGCCTGGTGTAAAGGATATTATGCTAGCAGACTAGCGTCCAACTCTTAGGATAGCCTTTACCTAGAGGTACTAGGGAAAGAAAGGAAGTGAAGGGAAAGAATAAGAAGTAGGGAGAGGCCCCCTGAACTTCCATGTTAAAGGGTGCCTGGTGTAGCCTGGTGTATAAAAAATATTATGTTAGCAGACTAGCACCCGACTCTTTAGGGAAAGAATAAGAAGTAGGGAGAGGCCCCCTGAACTTCCATGTTAAAGGGCGCCTGGTGTAGCCTGGTGTATAAAGAATATTACGCTAGCAGACTAGCACCCGACTCTTAGGGAAAGAATAAGAAGTTGGGAGAGACTAGGGAAAAGAGAGAGTGAAAATCTTTCTCCTCACTTCTCAAAGTCCAGATAGGGCGCAAAGTGCTGAAGCAGCACGTTCATGTGCTGCGTGACTCCGAAGGTGAGGAATGGGATGATTTGCATAAGCCCCTCCCTCAGGTTCGGGTTGGACTGGACAAACGAGCGTTCAATGTGCTTCAGGAACACTTGCAGCTGGTCGTCACCTTCCACCTCCGCAGGAGAGAGGAACCCCTGTTGGAGGGAGAGAGGGCAAGAACATGTGAATGTACCCTGGAGAGGGAGAGCGTGTGAATCTCAGGGGGATGGACTCAGAACCATTGGTACAACACTGACATCTGACATTGTCAGGCCAATTGCAGTTTGTCAGGCCATTTCAAATTTGTTCTGACATAGTGTGCTAGCAAAATTTAGCACTTCCCTTAGAGAGAAAAGTATGCATGCTATCACCAATACTGTGGCAAAAGCAAAAAATGCAAAAGTGGAAAGCTGATCAGGCTGATGTGTAAGACTTGCCAGAGATTCGTAGACGGCATTAAGAATATTGTACAGTGAATTTTCAGTGTATGTCAGATCATGTCAGGCCAACTTTGAAATACTAACAAATTTTTAATTTGAGCATTGCAACACACAATATTGAAATCCCTTCCCACTGACAACTGGACTCGAGCAAACAAAACCCATCTCACTCATGGAAAGGGAATGGTGGTCGGACTAGGCCACCTCCCAGGGCTCACCTCTCTGCTGCGGGTACGGACCAGGACTTGTTGGGAGCTGCTGGCCTCCTGCAGGATCCTCTCCGTCACTCTGAGCACGCTCTCCGCCACTGACGCCCCTATGCCGTTCCCAGAGCGCTCCTCATAGTGCAGAGCCTGGAGAGAAGGGCAGGCGCATGCAGGTCACAGCAGTTGACGCCAATGCTGACTTTACTGCGGGGATGACAGTGCGTGGCAGTGGAACCACTCTGCGTGGACATCGACATCAAATCCATGCTTGGGTCGTGTAAGTCAATGTCGGCCTTGCAAATGTCTAGATTGCCTTCACTCAGATCATAGCTTCGTGCATTGCGCGCAATTGCGGAGACCCTGGCGATTCCAGAGGGCAATCTAGGTTGCATTAAGGTTTTGTCTA
>JACERO010000093.1 GCA_013911135.1 Candidatus Nitrosopumilus sp.
CCAAAAAAATTGATGTGTCTATAGGCTCAAGGTGCTTTGCCTGCGGATGTTGAGGTGCCTTGCACTTGGACACAGTGCAATAGCAATGGTAACACAGTATTTTCAAAGATTGAGCCAAGCACCCTAAAGGGATCAGTTGTGACACATACACTGACCGTTTTGAGCGACAATTCTTGGGTTTTGCATGCACTAGGAAGACCTGTGAATACCAGCCTGTATTCAGCTTTTGAAGAATACTCTCCAACGATACCAAATGACAAAATCGAAAATTTGCTCACTGCAATAGATGACCTTTATGTATGTACTGGTCATCCAGACAATCACTTTGTTGATATGCTGAAGACGAACAACAGTGTCACGAAGGGAAAAGGTGCTACAGTGTTGGATGATTATTGTGACGTAACAGCTGACTATCAGACATATAATGTCACCATCAGGCATACTGGGTGTAGCATATTAGTAGCTCATGCTGGCAGATGCCCCACCTGTGCAGCTTATCGGTCTACATTAAGAGCGTTTTACAGTCGGTTCGTCAAACGTAAATCTAACCCAACATGCATGCTCCTCCCCTAAAAGTCACACTAATATCCGTTATTTGAGGACACCTGAGAGAAAAAAACGCTTCCAAAATATGAAGGCTAAAGCGAAAGCAGCATCTAGGAAGGTGAATAGACTAGGTATTGCAAAGGAAGTGTCCATAAATGGTATCCAGTTAGACGATCAGCTAAATCAAGACATTACAGATATAATGGACGAATGCAATGGCTATGTGGAAAAGAATTACCCTGCAAATTCTTTTGAAAGGCTTTTTTGGGAGGAGCAGAAAAAAGCTGGACAGCTCAAAAACTCAAAACAAATGCGCTGGCACCCTATGACGATCAAATGGTGCTTGAGAATCAAATTGATTTCGTCTGCAGCATACACTGCTTTTCGTGCGTCTGGTTTATTGAAGTTGCCTTCTGAAAGAACCTTACGTGATTGCACTCACTGGATGAAAGCGAAGTCGGGCTTTCAAGTTGAAGTAGACAGGCAGTTGATAGAGGAAGCTAAGCTTGATACTATCCCTGACTTCCAAAAGTATGTTTGCGTGGTTTTTGACGAAGTTAAAATTAAGGAAGGACTTGTGTACGACAAAGAGGAGTGTACCGTAATTGGTTTCGTAGATTTGGATGATATCAATAACCACCTGCAAGCATTTGAGAAATCTCTATCTGATTCCAATTCCAAGCCCACATTGGCTACTCACATTGTTGTTTTTATGGTGCGGGGACTGTTTTCCAGCCTCAGATTTCCGTACGCACAGTTCCCATGTTCTTCTCTCAATGGGCATACACTTTATGCTCTTGTATGGGAATGCATCTCCCACCTTGAAAACGTTGGCTTCAAGGTTCTGGCACTTACTGCTGATGGTGCATCGTGTAATAGAAAGTTTTTCAAGATGCATCAGCAGAAGCCAGCAGTATGTTTTCCTCACAAGACAGCTAACATCTATGCTGATGAGGATCGTCCGATTTTCTTCTTTAGCGATCCACCACACCTCATGAAGACGATACGCAATTGTTGGGCTAATTCCTTTGCCCATTCTTTTACCAGGAAGTTGTGGGTAAGTCACATGAAAATATTGTACCCCTTAAAGCCATAGTAATGTTGCAGATTAATGGGCAGCACATTTCCTGGAAAATTCTTGAAGACCTGTACCAAAGTAAACGTCTTGGAGGATTTGGGCTCTCCACTTTGAACAAGATCACAGCAGAGCATGTGCATTTAAATTCTTATTCTAAGATGAGAGTGAAATTGGCAGTACAGGTATAATTATAAACAGCATGCAGCTAAACCTTAATTTTACAACATATACTAATTAGGTTCTCAGTAACAGTGTTGGACAAGCCATAGATGTGGACAGTAATCCACATCTGAGTGAAACCAAAAAGTTTGTATTGATGTGTAACAAATTTTTTGACTGTATGAATGTGCGAAGCTTAAAGGAGTGTACCTACAAGCGAAAAAAAGACGTTCGCCCATACAATTCGGTTTCAGATGACAGGATAAAGGTACGTACAAGTCAAGTAAAACTTCATTAGTGTTAGCTGTATTTTCTATACAGTGGTTACAGGATTCTTTCATGACCTGGCTTGATGAATGGGACAGGAGTGTCGAATCAAGGGATGATTTGAGTTTGTCAGAAAAGGACCGAAGGTGTTTAAGCAGGGAAACTCTGGATGGTTTGCGATTTACAGGTAGCTATGCTGGTGCTTTAATTGGTGCATAACTGTTTACGTGCTCTTTATAATTGCAGTGAAATCCTTTAGTGAATTGATACCTTTCATTTTTACAAAGATTCCTGATGTGAAATTTTTCTTTAGTGAAAAGTTATGTCAAGACCCACTGGAGAGTTTTTTTGGGAATCAAAGAATGCATGGAGGTTCTAACGATAATCCCAATGTTGCAACTTTTCTTCAAGGAACAGTTTCCATTCGTGCACAAGGTTCTGCATCTCTTCAACCTCTACGGGGAAACTGCACAGCATTTTGCAATCCTGAACTTGTTGTGGATGAAACCCCATTAAAGAAGCGCCCAAGGAGGAAATGACTATCGTATACACTGTATCTATACTGGTGATATGTGTAAGATACTGCTCTTTTTGTAATCGTGTCAAACTCAATGATGTCATCACAATTCCACCACAATGACAATGAATATGATTATAATAATGTGGGTGCATGGTCCAAGTGCATGATGAATAAGCTACTCTGTTACATCACTCCCCCCTTCAAAGGGAACTCGTCCCGAGTTACTGTTCTAGTTACCACTGTCTCTGCGGTGGTTCCTTCCTAAGAGAGTATCGCCTGCTGGAACGTTCAGACTTCTCTGGTCCAGCCCTCGAGGGTGGGTCTGCTACAGCCTGTTCCTTGCGCGGGGAAGACTTGGTCCGGCGATCCGGTGAGGCAAGTCCTCACTGGCCCGTTTCCTGCGCGATGAAGACTTGGTCCTGCGATCCGGTGTGGCAACGTCCTCACTCGCCCGTTTCCTGCGCGATGAAGACTTGGTCCTGCGATCCGGTGTGGCAATGTCCCCATCAGTATCCTCATTTCTGTTCTGCACTCCAGCCAAAGCTGTTTCCACCCACTTCGGGGGACGTCCAGGACCCTTCCTTTTGTTCCCATACCAGTAATAACCTGCCATGAAACCATCTGGGCATGGCTTCACCCTGTTGTGATGCAGCTTGATTGAGTCATCCCGAGGGAAATACACTTTCTGTGCAGTCACATTGGTATCGTTCAGCGAGGTTATCCGGTAAGGGCCATGCCAGGGCCTCGACAATTTCCGTTGCTTCCCTGACTCCTCACTGGGAAAGCGCAGCAATACCCAGTCTCCAACACGGTACTTGATTGGAACCGTGTTACGGTCATACTGTGTCTTGTATCTCGTCTGTGCACGGTTGATGCACTCCAAAGCAGACTGCCTGGCTGAGGATAGGGTAAGCATGAGTTCTTCACGATAGTCCTCAACCATAACTGGTTGGATTGGCTCTGCTGGAAGCAGAGTAGACTCCATGCAGGGGTGACCTGCAATCCCATCCGAAGAGGAGAAATGAGGGCTTCTCACCGGTGCTGTCATGAGGCGTATTCCGGTATGCCCACAGCAGTCCTGGAAGGTGCTTGTCCCACTGGGCACCAAACTAGGCTACCCGCTTGCGAAGCATGGCTTTCAGTGTGCGATTGAATCGCTCGACCATACCATCGCATTGTGGATGGTACGCCGTGGTGTTGAGTTTGGTGGTTCCGAGCAGGGCACAGACATCGAGCATAAGATGGGAGAGCAGATTAGTGCCTCGATCAGAAAGGAGTGCCTCTGGGACACCAAACAGCGGCACAATTTCTTCACAGAGCAGCCTCGCGATCCTTTCAGACTTCTGGTCGGGAACTGGGAAAACCATAGGCCACTTCGTAAACAGATCTTGGAATACTACCACGTGCTTGT
>JACERO010000092.1 GCA_013911135.1 Candidatus Nitrosopumilus sp.
CTCCTTCCTCCCTTCCCTCCTTCCTTCCCTCCTTCCTTCCTTCCTTCCTTCCTTCCTTCCTTCCTTCCTTCCTTCCTTCCTTCCTTCCTTCTGGCAGGCAGACAGTTGGCAGATATATTTACATCTCTCGACTTGCTTTAGTTCAAACATCCAATTCTACACCCAGCTGACCAGTACTTCTGTGTTGTGGTCAAGAATTGAAATTGTGAATGAAATAGTAGTACGGTTCTTCTATATTGGTAGTGAGTGTTGTGAAAGCCAGGAACAATAGAGTTTATGAAATTACGAATGAGAGATCAGATGTTGACGCATGGAAAAAATATTTTGAGATAAAATAGCATTATATAATTATAAAAGAGAGACATAACTAAGAACAAAAGTTGAAAGTAATTACAGTACTTGGATGGTTGTGAGACAATAGAATAAGCAGAGGAATAACACAAGATGAGAAGTGCATCGATCAATTAATTATGTGGATCATAAAATTAATACACACAGAAACAGTAACAAAAAATAATAATGATACAACGGTATGGGAATGGGAAGAGAGTAACGTCAAAAAGGGAGATGTGACGAGTACAGGGAAGCACAAAAATTATAAAAAACAAAAGGATATACACAAAAACTAGAATAAGAGTTAGATGAACAATCTAGAATTCATGATCACATTAATCATGCAGTTGACGTTTGAGGAGAAACTTACTAAAAGAGTGAGACACTCTTGAGAGTCTGGCAGAGAAGACCATACGTGGCACCCTCCATTGAAACCCACTTCTTCAACATCTGGAGGGCATGATCTCGTTGTTTTCCTTCTTTCTTCACCTCCTCAATCTCTTCAGCACTGAAGCACAGAGAAGCAGCCAAGGATGGCCACTTGTCCCCCAGAACAACAGCAAACGACTCGAGGAACTTGGAATCTGGCTTTACAGATTCTTCGTTCAATAGCTTCTTTTGGAGTTCAACAACAGGAACTGAGAAAAGAAAACCATAAATTACTCATATTTTATGTGTACTGATGAATTACCGTGCGCATCTGTAATTTTATCTGCTAAGGTGGCTTGGCCTGCATCTTCCAGTGCCTCCACAAGCTGCCCCCAGCACGGGAATCCCAGGGAGTTCATCCATGCCTTCAACACCGCAATCATCCTTCTGTTGGCATCCGATGGAAAGTCAGCTTCTATGGTCTCTACAACTGCTTGGGGAATGCCAAGACGTAACCCAAACAGAAACAAATTTGCTATGTACACATCTTTGAAGTGAACAAGAACTGACTCTAGTTTAATAGGGAACAGAAGGTCCCAGAGTGTTAGTCTGTGCATGCAGGAGAGTTTAGAGACACTCATGCGACCCTTTCTCGAGACACTAAATATCATTTTCTTCCCCTCGGGGCATTTCAACACTCTATTTACATCACTCATGGCAAAGGTGTTGTCCAGGTTGAGATAATCAGACTCACCTGTGGAGTCCAGGAGAAAGAACTCAGGCTTGATGCGGTGACAAAACTCCGCCTTGGCCTCCATTACTTGGTGAATGATATCACTGAAGATGGTGGTGGAGTTGTCAGTGTTGTTTTCAATGCTCTGTATGAGGACTACAATTCCCTTGTTGTCATTCACCATCTCCACTCTACACTTCACCCCCTCCTCCATAGACCACTGGACACCTGTCTTCCACATGGTGCAATGGAGTTTGAAGCTGGCATGATCAGCAGAGGCAGCTGGGGCTTGGCTTTCTGAAGGAACTGAGAGGGCGAACCTAAACACTAGTCTGAGGAGAAGAACGTGGAGAAAACGCGGAGGAAAGTAGTCACAGGTATCAGTGCACTGCGCTAACCAGCCAACGCCATAGCTAAAATCAGGATCTGTGCCCCATGGGGTGTTACATTTATCTAGACTGCACAGTGCTGGGAAGAAGAAAAAGGATTGGTTAGTTGATGTTGAATGTTCCAGAGATGGGAATGCCCTAATGTGTGCAGGCTTTATTTCCTGGCAGTATTGGAGACCAAGTAAGCACTCTTTGGTGATGTAAGGAGGCAAAACATCATCCAGAACTGACCCTGGGATAACCCCAATATTGAGTGAAGAGTTTGTCCTCGAACTGCACATCCTTGTTCGAGCATCTTTAGAAAAAAGAAGCTTGTGCACTTCATTGGTAAGATTTGAACTGTTCATAACCACAAAAGAGTCTTCCCTGGAGCAGTCTCCAAGCAGTAGGAAGATTCCTAGCTCATGAAGTTCCAGAATAACATGCTGAAGATTCTTCAAGTCATGTGGTAAATTTATGCCACAATCTGATACATGAGATAGTATAGTCGCAATCGAACAAGCTGTGACTTCACCAAAATCCATCTTCAATAATCCTAGAAGTAAACTAGCTCCATCAGACAATTGGTACCTCAAAGAGTGCTTTGTTTGCATGAGAATTTCATTCTTTAAGTTGATTATACCACTAGATCTGGGACTACAGGAGTCTATGAGAAAGTAACCCCTGCCTAGTATTGTGAAGTCATTCTTGCTTTCCATTAAAACTTTTTCCAAAGCTATGACTTTTTCGCGAACTATTATTTTGGAAGCTAAATCATAATGGGTTCCCAAAATACCAAGGCTAAGTGTTTCCCTAGCAAATTTCTGCTGAAGAATAAATGGGAGCCAATAATGAAATTGTTTAGCTAATACATCTTTACTTTCCATCAGGTTGACTGCAACCAAGAATATGTTATCTCCTCTACCTGTTAAAGCAATATTTCCCAGAATGGCAGCATGTGAGGAATAATACTCTATGTCTCCAGCAAAGTCATACAACAAGACCCGACCACATTGCCTGCTATAGAATTCTATGGGAATTATGCCTGCAGTGTGAGGAGGCACAGACGTTTCCGATACCCTTTGAATTGATTTGAAAAAGCCTTCCCTTTGTAAGGACTCCACTAGAGAGCTCTTCCCAGCACCAGGATTACCTATCACAAACAGCCTAACAATACGATGCTCTCCAGAATAGTTCTTCTTGGCAGTATCCAGCAAGGAGTTGTAATTTATGGATATATTCTCACGATGATCTTTCATGTACCGCTCGAGAATCAACCTTGTTTTATATGAGGCTACATCAGTTGGTGTTTTTCCATTCTTATTTCTTATAAGTACTGGAGCATTTGCAGCTAATAAGGCGTTCACACATTCCACATTACCTTTAATGGCACAGATATGAAGAGGAGTGTTGCCTTCATTGTTTGTGAGAAAGAGATTACAAAATTCAGAATTCAGCAAAGTTAAGACTAATCCAGCATGTCCCCCCAAACATGCTAGATGCAGTAAAGAATCCCCATCTCCATCCCTCTGGCATGGATCACAACCAAACTCATCAATCAAACATGACACCACTTCTGCTTTACCACTATAGGCTGCAACATGAAGTGGTGTGCTGTTTTGATCATTACGAGCATTAACATCAGCCTTGTGCTTATGAATCAACGTTTCAACAAGACTGACATTGCCCCCTTTGCATGCTTCATGTAGCAAAGATTTGCCAATGTAGCCCTTCACATTTGGATCACATCCAAAATCATCAATCAAACATGACACCACTTCTGCTTTGCCATTATAGGCTGCATGATGAAGTGGTGTTTTGTTTTCATCATCACGAGCATTAACATCAGCCTTGTGCTTACGAATCAAAGTTTCAACGAGACTGACATTCCCTCCTCTGCATGCATCATGAAGCAAAGATTTGCCAATGTAGCCCTTCACATTTGGATCACATCCAAAATCATCAATCAAACATGACACCACTTCTGCTTTGCCACTATAGGCTGCAACATGAAGTGGTGTGCTGTTTTGATCATCACGAGCATTAACATCAGCCTTGTGCTTATGAATCAAAGTTTCAACGAGACTGACATTGCCTCCTTTGCATGCATTATGAAGCAAAGATTGGCCAATGTAGCTCTTCACATTTGGATCACAT
>JACERO010000091.1 GCA_013911135.1 Candidatus Nitrosopumilus sp.
CAACTAAGCCACCTCCAATTTACTGGTATGATATTAGTGTAAGTATTAATGATGATGTTGATTATATTATCTACGAACTGCAATCTAAATATCACTTTGCTATTTTTCCGTCTTCATTCTTTAATAATAGGATGGAACAATTAAAAGATAGTAATAGACCAAATGCAAAAATATTCTATCTTGATTCAACAAATAAATTAATTGTATCTAAGCCAAATTTTGAAGAAGACATTTCAGAATATTGTTGTTCTACAGAAAAAGGGCGTAGTTATGGTCTTTGGAACGAAATTTTTTGCTTGAATCCAACCTAACAAAAGGGTCAACCTGACCACAAAAAGCGTCATAAGTTTTGCAAAAAGACGCAAAATTTATGACGCTTTTAGCCGTCCGCTTGATTTTTTTGTTATATGAATTTTATGCCTACGGAAGAATGTTGAAGTCCTTAAAAATAAATGTTCCAGTTTTCCAACACCAACAACAAAGAAGGAAACTAGATTTAACTTTACTCTTGTACACTTCCGAAGATTTCTGTAATTTAGCAAATAATTTTTTTGATTCTTCTTCAGTTTTCTGCTGGAATACAAAAACTTTATAATCAGCATCGGATTGAAGAATTTTATTAAAGTCATATATAAGACCACTTTCTTTCATTTCCGAAAGTTCAATCTCCATAACTAACTTAACACCTATAAAGTTATTATCAGAGTCAAACTCTCTCCATATCAAGTCATATAACCATTCTCTTGCTTTTCTATCATTACTAGACCTAGGCTTTATACCTTTGATTAGCAGTCCTTCTTTTGTAAACTTTTCTTTTATTTCCTTGTTTTTAGTTTTGCTAGTCCACTTTGGCTTCTTTCCTGTTTTTAAGACTATAGCTTTTTTCCTTTTTATAGCATTAGTTCCCAACTCATTAAACCAATCCTTAAATTCATTAATCAAAATATGGTATTCCTTAATTTATATAACGCCAAATTCAGTGGCCGCTGGCAGATATACGGTGAACTCTGCAAACACACAGAACTTTGATAAAAAATGACCTTTGAAAAAAAACCGTGCTGCCAGCGGTCGACTGGAATTGCTGTAACAGGGCTTGGTTGCTTAAACTCTATTACTTTCCATGTTTTCCAGAATGTTACTTTAAAACGATAAGGTTTTAAAAAGCAAGGTGTTAAAAAATACACCTACAATGTAACAAAAAATACTGCCCTGTTACTACCGACCCAACCGTTTCAAGTACCATTGAGAGATGGGAATGCCACGGACAAGAACACTGTGAAGGTTCTCTATTTGCCGATACTTTGTAGGATGGTAACTAAGGAAAATTTAGAGTACTAACGGCCAAAATCACCGGAACAGTGAAATTGGCGGGGCTTTTGCGACAGCAAAATGGCGTGCCAATTTTGCTGTTTCCGAGTGCATTTTTATTGTTATGCGTTTTTCTACCCATTACACAATTCATCGATATTTCCCCAAAACTGCCACCAGGGTATTTGCTGTTCTATTACAACCACACTCTGCTTGTCGTTATCCGGCTCACACTCACAGCACTTGCACGAAGATGACTCATACTTCAAAGCAGCAAAAACTAAATGATTGCCATTCTTTTTCCAGGTTTGAATTCTCTGGTGAATATGTTTAGGTGTGCCACTTGAAACATCTTCAAAATTCTGCCAGTCATCACCTCCATAGTCACAACTTCTCCATTCCCCTATCAATTTACTTTCTACCGCTTTTAACGCCGAATCATCCGGGTAAGGTAATATCTGCAAGTAGGATGTCTGCTTACTATAGTCAGATAATGGATATCCGCTATATTGATTAGTAGCAGAGTCAGGAATGTCAATTATTAACCACTCCTGTTGCTCACAACCTATTAAGAAGAGAGTAAACAATATTATCCATACTGGCTTCATTTTTTATTACGCATAACGTCGCCAATAACTGGGCAAAATAAGTGCCGCGAGTCTTTTTTCGCGGCGCTTATTTTGATCCACGTTGATTGGCCTTGTTAGATGGTTTACCCGTTAAGTAATTTTGATACATGTTTTTTTGAGTCAGGAACAAAATATCTTTTACCTAATGAATCTTCTACCCATAACTTAACAAAAATGACATCATCATCTGGTGTCATTTCCACCATATCATCTTTGTATAGTGCAATGTCATATCTTTCTTTTTCATCAAGCCTAAGCCCTGCTTTTTGGTCGTTGATAAAACTACCTGCCCATTTTCCATTTTTATCATTACCACCCAATATTCTTATAACTAAAGGTCGTTTTCCGGTATTTATAATGGATAAAGCAATATAAGAATTACCTAGATTAATAGTGGCAGGACAATATTTTGAAATGATTTTTAATGTAGGCTTATCTTGATAGCGTAGATAGACACCCAAAATAGAGATGATTAAAGCTATAGATGAAAATGCCATAGTGATTGTTTCGATATATGTCATTGCTTTATTTTATTTTGTGTTGCCATCTAACGAGGCTGTAGAAAAACTCAAAAACAACCCACTTGTTTTTGCTTCCAGCCTTAATTTTTAAATAATAATACACAACTAGAAAACAGTAATTGATATTTTTTGTTAAACCCTCTTCAAACTGACAAAGCAATACATAAAACACATTGTATAAGAAAATTTTTGCCACAATAACACTTTCAATCAGTCTGAAACATTAACTCAATGCTGGCAACTTGCCATAATTAGCCAGTTTTTCAATGTTTTGTATCAGGCAAAATAGTTTCCACTGAATATTGACTTTTTTAAGTCCCCGCAGGCTAAATCGCTTTAAGTTTTTATTAGATTCTAAATTACCAAATACAGGTTCAACCACCGACATTCGATGTCCGTATATTCGCTTGCCTTTGTCATTATCAACGCGCTTTTTCGTCCAATCGGTATGGGTGGCTTTATTGCCTTTTTTAAGCCTAAATGAAACTTGTCTGCCTTTGCCACTACTACCTTGTGTTGCTGCTGGATTACGCATACAACGCTGCTTTAATAGGCAATCTCTACATTGAGATAATTGTCCAACAAAACAAATGGATATATTTTGTGCTTTGTCTGTGACTAAGCCGTGTGAGTTTAAGGATTTCCCACTAGGGCAAATGCAAGTCTTTTTATCAGCATCAAAAGTAAAATCTTTAGGTTTAAAAAGATTGCTTACTGCTGGTGATGAGCGAGGATGCTTTTGTTTTTGATCAGCAAACTTCTGGTCTCTTGAACGGAACTTATTATCGGGAATATAGGCATTAATACCAGCTTCGTGTAAGTATTTCATATTGGCTTCATCAGCAAAACCAGTGTCTGCGGTAATAATAGTTTTGTCTAAAATATTGTCATTGATACCAAGTTTTTGAAAGCGTGTTTTTAATGTTTCTAATACTGGTTGTATAAGTGTGTTGTTCTGCCCCCTGTCCAAAAGCCTGAGCATCAACAACAATCTGATGTTTTTTATCAACCGTTGCCACGCCATTAAAGCCTTGGATAGTGCCCTTGCTGGTGGTCATCTTGGCAGATTCATTATCAGTGATATTGCTTTTTACTTCTTGCTCTCGTTTGCCTTTGCCTATTCTTGGCTGATTGTTGTCTAAAAAATTGTCTATCTTTTTGGCTGCTTTTTCTAAGGTTGTTATAGACTGAGTATGGCGTTGTTTTTGTAAGTCTGTTCCTTTGTCGTGGATTTGCTGTTTATCAAGCTGTTGGTGTTTTTTAATGCGCTGAATTCAAGTCATAAG
>JACERO010000040.1 GCA_013911135.1 Candidatus Nitrosopumilus sp.
TCGAAAATAGACCCTACTTTTCGTCACACTATCTGCCAGTTTGATCGGATCAACATCAGGCACAACTTAGGAATGGGCGATTTAGAAATATTCTTTGTTATTTGTTCCAACTGACGGGGTATTACCTATTTTATTACATCTTCTCTGAGTAATTCTAGACTGACTTTCACTCTCTTGTTTTTTGAATATCGATACTGATTAATAGTTGACCTGTATATAATAGGTCGACCTAGTTATAATGAGTCAATACAAGCCTAATTTAGAAATGTATGAGCGTGAAAGGATTGTACTGGAGAGTATCAAAACTAATCCAAATTTACATCATAATGCATTGCTCAAATTCATTGTCCCAGAGTTTATGGCAAAAACAACATTTGAAAAGACAAGAGATTCCTTGCTTGAAAAAGAAATCATCACAGTACAGACTAAAGGGAACATGAAGTTTTATCATCCTGCTGAAAACTATGAACAAAAATCACAACAACACATTGAACGTAACACAAACAACTCTTTTCATGATTTAAAATTACAAATAAAAAAACTAGATGCAGATTATAGACATAAGGATGTAGATGAGAAGATAATTATTGCAAATTTCATTCTAAGAAATTTATTAGAAACAGACAATGGATTTACTATTTCGGATTCAGCAAAAAATCCAAAAAAGACGTTGTATAGAGATGAACATCTAACAATTCAGCAGCTAATCTACCAAATCTTTGAGATGATACGACACGACAAGGACTTTGAGATAATTTTTCCAACAATTGTAAGTTATTTGGGAATCATGATGCCAAAAGACTCATTGAATAAATAACATTTCATCTAATTATTTATTCAGGTATATTTTAACAATAATTTATGGGATTACTATATACAAAATTTCATATGTACTTTGATGAAGAAAATTGGAATCAAATTTCAAACAATCAAAAATGATGTGACTTTAGAAATAGAGGACACATCACACAAATCATACAAACTACATTTCAAAGAAGGTGGAAAACTTGGGATGTTCAGAGTTACCGGACAATTTCGACTTATTTGGGATGATGAGGATATCCTCTAATTTAACCAAATAATAGTGGGATTTCTCAAAGAATTTTGTGTCTTTAGAAGATCGAATTAAACAGACTTTGAATGATTTTGATAACACTTCAGCAGAGACAATTTTTGAAATTCTAAATCAGATAAAACCTCAATTCAAAAGTGAATTAATCTCAGAATATCTTCAAGGAAAAATCCAAAAAATTTCAGAGGTAAATGATGAGGCTGAAAAGAAGAAACAGTGTAAGGCATTAACCCCGTATTTTGACTGGTATCTGCAAGGGTTGTAAAATTATCCTGAATATTGCTTTATTTTGTCTAGTGCTATTTTGATGGTCTCTAGATCACCTCTTGCTTTTGACATATCTCCCACTAGTTTTACAAAATATTCCTGTCCTGTGTCTTCTGCTTTGTGAATATCTGCCTCATAACACGCCAATGCTTTTTCTAGAAATGGGACATCATTACTTAACTTACTGGCTGACTGAATGTCTCCAAGATTGCCTTGAATCCTTTGAACCACTTCATCAATTTTTGGGATTGTTTTCATTGCTTGTTGATTCAAAATTGATCCAAACATCCCAGCAGCATCTTTCAGTTCTGGACTCTTACCTATAGTTTTTAATCGATTTTTGTAATGTCTCAAAGATTTTAGAATTATCTCATATCCTCCTTCATCTTTAAGATAAATTGCGCCAATCCATATTTTCTCAGACATTTCTCAATGTTGGTTTGTTTTATTATAATAATTTAGTTTCCTATTTTGATACTAGTATGATTTCTACTTGGTGCTAATATATCAGAAAAACATATCATCATTATTGAATACCAAAAATAAATTTGGAATGATGAAACTTCTAGCAAAATGTCCTAACTGTTATGCTGATTCTTTATACTGTGGGAAAATTCCAACTTCAATCAAAACCTTGGCACATAAAGAGGTCTTGTTTTGTAAAAACTGCAAGTTTGTAATTGCAGTAGATGAATACAAAAAAATGCTTTCACAAGCCTAGACATCAAAACTCTCTTTTATTGTTGACTCGTTCTTATTGATTAGATATAGTAAAATTCCTGCTAGCGTAACACCCATTCCACTAATTCCTACAAACGTGCCTATATTCTTGATAAATCTCAAAACAGGATCTGTTTGACCTAATTCTATAGAGTAAAACAATACTAGTCCAACAGAAAACATGCTTATCCCTATAATGATAACTGGTATCCCTGTTTTCATATCTCAATTCATTTTTTCTGATTAATAAATAACAAGAACAAAAATGTGTGTCTTTATGAACACAGTAAACCCTTTTAATTCAATCATCATCAGTATCTCTGTGAGACTATTCTTTGCTCTTCTAACATTTACCGTCTTGTTTATGATCTCATTTTCAACTAATGCATTTGCACAATCTAGTTATGATGTAAATATTCCAACAGGTGCCGCAGATGAATCTGCTCCCTTTTTCTGGCAAAGCGAAAAAGATGGTTCAACTACAGGTGTTGTTGAAATTCTAACTGGAGATACAATTGTTTGGAAAAATGCAGATACTTCATTTCATACAGTAACTTCTGGTTCAGAAACAGAGGGATTTGATGGTATTTTTGATAGTAAAGAATTTGCACCTGGAAAATCATTTACTTACAAATTTTCAGATAAGGGTCATTATCCATATTATTGTACATTACATCCCTGGATGGTTGGTACGATAATTGTCACTGCTGGATATTCTATTATTCCAAATGTTGGTAAACAAGTAGGTGATGGTACTACCTTCTTTGATGTAGAGTATGATTTTAACCGCTTGCTATCTACTGCAACAATTGATGAGGAACAAAAATCAGTCACTTTTGAGATAATTGGCGATGTAAAATCTGACAATCATGATTTAGAACTTCGTCTGCCTTCTGGATTAGTTGATGGCCCCTTTGTAATCTGGGTAGATGGACAAAAAATTTCAGATTTTGAGAATATTAGAGAAGGAGATCTTAATGTGTTGTTTGTATCATTGAATGCTGATTCAAAAATTTTAACTGTTATTGGAACCTCCATAGTTCCTGAATTTGGTCCAATGACTCTGGCAATTCTTGGGGTGTCTATTGTGTCCATGATAGTTTTGAGTCAGAGGTTTAAACTAAAAATCTAATTTTTATCTCTATTACAAAATATTATATATTAAGAGTAATTTATTACAATAAATTAGTTATTTTATTGAAAATTCTTACACTATTCAATCTCAGGAGCTTTTCAAGGGGGTGTTAAATTAGAGACTTTTTGTGTTAAGTTAGGTGCTTGAAGGCTTGCACCATTTACAATCTCTGTAATTCATTGAATATTCTCTAGCTAGTCTTTGAGCTATATTTGTAGCAATTTGAAGATTTGGTGCAGTATGCCAATCAGAATTTTTAGCTAAAGGATCTCTGTCCGCATATGCAGTGTAATCAATATGATGAATCTTAATGTCTGATGCTTTTGGAATGTTATGATAAATTGCAAATCTATCAATCATAAAATATGATTATCTAACTTGTTAAAAAATGGTAATACCCCGTCAGTTGGAACAAATAACAAAGAATATTTCTAAATCGCCCATTCCTAAGTTGTGCCTGATGTTGATCCGATCAAACTGGCAGATAGTGTGACGAAAAGTAGGGTCTATTTTCGAC
>JACERO010000076.1 GCA_013911135.1 Candidatus Nitrosopumilus sp.
GGTATCAAATGAGTTGTGATTCACATTTGATAAAATGATACACTATCATCAAGCTTTTTCTATCGGAATAATTTGATTGAATAATTGATAGTTTCTGATCTAATTTGAGTTACTTTCCCATCTACTGAATATGTACCTCTGCAGATATAATCAGGGCATTCACATGTTTGCTCTTTAATGTTGATGTGGTATATTTTGTCACTGTTTTGGCTTTGTACTGTTGCAGTTTCATTAGTTGTTATGGTGACGTATTTGCTGAGAAGTAGGGCGTTGTCTTCTCTGGATATTGCTGGGTTTCTTTCACCTGTCATTTTGTTACCTCTTTTTGTTTTGTTAATTGTTTCATACTATGTATTAGAGACTACCTATATATAGGTATTACCTTATTGTATAAATATAAAATGTTAGATAACACACATATAGTTAGGTACTTACTATAGTGTGTTGAATAGTAAAATTTCCAAGACTTTATGGTTACATATATGTGGACGATGTAATTACGAATGGACCTCAAAAAACAAAGAACCAGTGCATTGTTCTAAATGTAATTCACCATATTGGAATAAGAAGAGAGTTGGAAAATAAACAATAAAAATTATCAACAGTCCATTTATTTTATATAATCCAGTACAGCATAGATGTGTTTACAATAAACATGTCGGAAATTACAATCTTCACATGTACAAGTCCATTCATCATTAACTAGTTTAATGTCATAAGCCTTTTTCTGCTGTTTGTGATGTAACATTATAAAAAGAGTTTGATAATCTAAATACACTGCCTTTTTGAGAGATTTCTTTTCCCTTTTCTTGTCTTTTGTTTTTATCATTAGTAGACATGACATTAAATGGTGGCTCTGGGAATATCTTTAGTCCAACACCGATAAACTTACCTCTATATTTACTAAACTTTGGTTCTATCAAACAATAATAATCATTCCATTTTTGGTCATACCTATTTTGATTATTATTTTCTCTCCAGTATCTTCTTATCGCATATGCAATACAATCAGTTATCTGCAACATGTTACTATATTGAGACCTCATAAAATATACGTCTAGTTTAATTAATTCAAGATTAGAATATTTTTCTCCATCTTCTAATTCATGTTTTATTTTGCCTGATATTGTTTGGTCACGTCTACCTTCAGTGTCTATGTAAAGTTGACACTTTTCAGATGTTTTATTTTGTTTGTTTAGTAATTTAATACCATTATTTATTCTCTCCAAGAGAAACTGATATGCCAATTTCTCAATGTCAGTTGGTTCATACATTAACTTTTTTTGGATTAAGCTTGCTACTATGAAATAATCTGTTTCAGGTTTTGAGAGAAAATGGAATGTTTTGTCTAATAATTGATGAATTTGTTCTCGTGAAATATTTTGAAGCCACTTTTTTCTTTTCAGCATGTCTTTTACATGTAATTCTATTTCATTAGGATCATATTCTGGAAATTCTTTCTTTTTTATCAAGTAGATTTTATTAGCTATGTATTGTAGTTGTGATTCATGTATACTAACTGAATTTAGTGTAAAATTTTCTGGATCTTTCCTTGATATACTTCCTGATACATGCTCTATTGTTTTGAGACTGATCTCTGTATAGAACGTATTCTGTATGCAGGAACTCCAAGCGAGAACAAGTAGAGAAGATATACAATTGTATTTGGAGGAATTCTAATTTTTCCAAGATATGTTCCAGTAAAATCATCAAACTTGTATCTACACTTTCTGCAGGCATATCTATTGGCAACGTGATTGATGTTTCTGTATTGACATTGTGGACAAATCCGCTTTCCTTGCTATCTTTCGTGTCGAAAATAGACCCTACTTTTCGTCACACTATCTGCCAGTTTGATCGGATCAACATCAGGCACAACTTAGGAATGGGTGATTTAGAAATATTCTTTGTTATTTGTTCCAACTGACGGGGTATTACCTTAAATTATCCCATTGGAGGCATACCGCCACCTGAACCACCAGATACAGCAATTACATCATCTATTCTAAGAATCATACATGCTGCTTCTGTTGCAGATTTGATAATCTGTTCTTTGACGACAATTGGTTCTACAACATCAATTGCTAACATATCAGCAATCTTTGTGTTTCTAGCATCAATACCAGTCCATTTACGACCCTGATTTTGTTTTGCTCTAAGATTAGCCATAGTATCAATTGGATCCATTCCTGCATTTTCAGCAATAGTTAAAGGAATTGTTTCTAATGCTTCAGCATATTTTTTGATTGCAAGTTGTTCTCTACCATCAAAATTATCAGCCCAGTCCTTGAGTTGTGAGGCTGCATAGGATTCAGGTGCACCTCCACCTGCAACAATTTCAGGTTTTTCAATTACATCTTTTACTACCATTAAAGCATCATGAATTGAACGATCAACTTCATCAATTACTCTTTGAGAACCACCACGGATTAGCAAAGTGACTGATTGTGGATGTTTACATCCTTCAATGAATACCCATTTGTCAGATTCAACTTTCTTTTGATGAGCCAAATCAGAAAAACCAAGGTCTTTTTCTGAAAGATCATCTAGGTTGCTAATTACATGTCCACCTGTGGCTTTAGAAAGTTTAAGCATATCACTTTCTTTGACACGGCGAATTGCCATAATACCGTATTTTGCAAGATAGTGCTGTGCAATGTCATCTATTCCTTTTTGACAAATCAAGACATTAACTCCAACATCATGTAACTTGTCAACCATAGTCTTTAGCATTCGATTTTCTTCTTCTAAGAACATCTGCATTTGAGTTGGATCAGTAATTCTAATTTCAGAACTCATTTCAGTTTTTTCAATTTCTAATGCTGAATTTATTAATGCAATTTTTGCTTTTTCAATTTTTGTAGGCATTCCACTATGAACAATTTCTTTATCTAAAACAATACCTTTCACAATTTGTGTGTCTTGAATTGAACCACCGGATTTTTTCTCTACTTTGAGATTTTCAAGATCAACATGGTAATCATCACCTTTCTTGGTTACAATACTAAGAATTGCATCAACTACAATTTTTGATAGGATTCCACTATCTTCAGAAATTAATTTTGATTGCATACTAGTTATTGCAATTTTGAGAAGTGATTCTTTATCATCAGGTCTTATTTTCTTTGATAATTCTGAGTAAATTTCAAGAGTTTTTTCGGCAGCTGTTTGATAACCCTCAACAATGGTTGAAGAATGAACATCTTTTTTGAGAAGATCTTCTGCTTTAGCTAATAATGCACCTCCAAAAACAACAGACGAAGTTGTACCATCACCTACTTCATTATCTACTGTTTTAGCGATTTCAACTATCATTTTAGCTGCTGGATGTTGAACATCAATTTCTTTTAGAATTGTAGCACCATCATTCGTAATAGTTACATCACCTAAAGAATCAACTAACATTTTATCAAGACCTCTGGGTCCAAGACTACTTTTAACCAACTCTGCAACTAATTTTGCTGCAGCGATATTGTTTTGTTGAGCATCTTTACCTTTTTGCTGTAATGCGCTCTCTTTGAGAACTAAAACAGGTCCATTTGGTCCTTGTTGAATTGATGCCATAGATTCTGTATCAATCCCCTGAATCCCCCTTTTTAACATTACTTAGTTGATCGGTTGGATATAATTTCGTTTTTTCACATCAACAATTCCACCTGAGAGAATTCTAACAGATGGTAAAGCCAAGAAAGGCAAGAACAATGGAATAAGATGAGGTCTAGCAAATTTACATCCTGAATCTACAATAGAATTATTGATATTTTGAAAATTTGATGAAACCTTTTCAAAAGAATCTGTGGAAACAATTCCTGCAAATTGTAAAGGTAAAGAAGCTAGAATTTTACCAGATTTCACCACAACAAGTCCGCCCTGATTTTTAATAATATGATTAGATGCAATTGCCATATCAGAATCATTTGAACCTATTACGATCATATCATTTTCATGAAAACTCCAAGTGGAAGCAAAAGCACCTATGTCTGCTCCAAAGTTTTCAAGAAATCCAATTGCATGTCGATTTGTTCCATGAGTTCTATCAAATGCTGCAACTTTCCAGATATCAGAATCAAAAGAGGCAGAAACATGACCATTTTTTGAATGTAGTTCAGCTGAACCAATCTTGGTAATGATTTCAGTTTGCATAAAGATAGTATTTGCAAGAACATCTTTCTTTTTTGATTTTATAAGAAAATCATTTTTTGCGAATTTTTTTAGTTTAACAGTTTTTTTAATCCAAGGTGAGATTATTTTTTTCTTGATATAAGTTACAATACTTCCATTTGAGACTACAAGTTTACCTCCCACAAAGACTTTGTTTGGTTTGAATGATTTCAAATCATTGAAAACAAGAATATCTGCTAATTTTCCAGGTGCAATTCCACCAAGATCTTTTCCCATATTGTAATAGTCAAAATTATTCTTTGATGCCATAGTAATTGCATCTATTGGTTTTAGACCAAGTTTGATTGATTCTCTGATGCAATGATCAATGTGTCCAAATTTTGTAATATCTAGTGGATTAAGACCATCAGAGCAAAACATCAAGCGATTAAGGTATGTTCCATGAGACAAAACACGAGGAATAATTTCCTTCAAATCACGTCTTATAGAACCTTCTCTAATCATTACCCACATTCCCAGACGTAATCTTTCTAATACTTGATCAAAATTAATTGGTTCGTGGCAAGAGAGTATACCTGATGAAACATATGCGTTGAGTTTTTTTTCACTTATACCTGCAGTATGCCCATTAATTATGCAATCACACTCTAACATTGTTGAAAGAGATTTCATTGTTTTAGGTTCACGTAAAGTAACTTTAGTCCATGAAAAAACTTCTCCCAAGCCAAGAATATGAGGATGTTTTATTGCAGTTTTTTCTTGCGATAAAGAAAAAGTTTTACTGTTACTAAATTTTGCATCAACAGGAAGACCTCCAGGAACCACTTGAAAAATTCTTATTGGTAAATCTTCTCCAAGTTTAAGAAATTCTTGAAAACCTTTGTAACCTGTAACGCTAACAATATCAATTGGATCAGAAAAAAGAGAAGTAACACCACAAAGAAGTGCCTTTTTTGCAAATTCAGATGGTAGAACAAATTGATCAATATGTAAATGAGGATCTGCAAAACCTGGACTTACGTATTTGCCATTTACATCAATGACTGTTGTTTTTGGACCAATTGTATGTGCAGCGTCTGTACCAACATATGCAATTCTATCATCAATTATTGCAATCTGAATTTTTGGAATGATTTCTTTAGTATAGACTGACAATAAATTACAATTTTTTAAAATAAGATCGGCTTTTTTGTCACCCATTGCTACCGAATTCAAAGAGATAATTAAATTTGCTAGGCTTGAATTCACGGTTATTAATTGGATTTTGCATCTATTATAGATTCAATGCTTAAATTACGGTTGAAGAGGTTTTGTTGATATGAACATTCCCAAGGTGATCAGAAAGTATTGTCCAAAATGTAAAACACATACTGAACAAAAGGTCTCCATTTACAAGGCTGGAAAAAGACGTGGTTCTGCTAGAGGTGAACGCCGACATGCAGAACGTAAACATGGATACGGTGGACAAAAGTTCCCAAAACTAGCAAAACCAGCCAAAGTTACAAAAAAAGTTACTCCTATTATGACATGTACTGTGTGTAAAAAGAAATACAATAAACCAGGCATTAGAATTAAGAAGTTTGAGTTGGTGGCAGCATGAAAAAAGATCATATTGAAATCCCAAAACCATCTAGCAAATTTCAAAAAGTTAACTGCGATGAATGTGGTGAACTTCAAGTGATTTATTCTCATGCATCAACAGTAGTTGCATGTAATTCATGTGGCAACACCATTGCAGAACCAACAGGTTCAAAAGCTAAGATAAACGGTAAAATCTCAGGTAGTGCTGAGTAAATCATAGTCTTGTTTTGTATTTAGATTAAATGCAATTCTCTTATCATTAATTATAACAAAATTTTCTTCTAAATTTTCAAGTGAAGTAATTTTTTCTGAATTAATTATAGAAATTCCAGTATAATGACATTTTTGATTATCAAAATTTACAGAATAATCAGATTCAATTCCAATTGTAGTTAAGAATTTGTTTGTAACAAGAATACTAGTCCAAATATGTTGAGAATTATAGTGAGTTACAATTTTTTGGATGATTGCTTTATCTAATAATGGTAAATCTCCAGAACTAACTAAAACTAGATCATTAATAGTTTTAAGTGTTAAATTTAGATCTTCTACATAACCAATTCCAGGAGTATCAAAAGTTTCAACATTATTTTCTTGCAGTAACTTTTTTGTTTTAGGTGAATTGGAACTAGTAGTCGCTAAAATTTTTGAAAAACAATTTAAATTTTTTAACGAGTCAATGACATGGAGGATTACAGGTTTTTTGTATTGAAGTAATAGTTTTTCATCATCTAGATTCATGCGAATACCTTTACCACCTGCCATTACAAGACCAATCATATCGATACAAATACCATTAGAGAAGCCAATCTTGTAAGTTCGTTAGTAGCACCAAGAACATCACCAGTAATTCCACCAAAACTACGAGTAGATATCGCTAGAAGAAATAGAGTTAGGGTAACAGTTACACCAAGCATTAGTAATCCAGTAGTTTCACCAATAACAATTACTGGAATTAGCATAATGATGAATGCAGCTGCAAGTTTTTTCTTATCTTTCATAATCTTTACAAAAGGGGAATTTGAGCCTAGTGAGGCTGAATTTCCCAAACTCGCCATTAATACCATTGAGAATTTTGCCAGAATTTCACTTATCAGAATTGCTCTGAACAAATCAAATCCACTTGTAAGAGAAACTGTAATTATCAAACCAATAAGATACAAAACAATTGCAACAATTCCTGCAGAACCAGTAGAAAGATCTTTCATTGCTTTTAGCTTTCTATCTTTGCTTCCCTTTACCATAAGTCCATCAGCAAAATCAGCTAAACCATCTGCATGATGTATTCCAGTAACAATTGCAATAGATGCAACTACTAACAAGCTAACTAGTAAAGGATCTAAAACAAAAGATAATCCAAAACCAAAAGAACCAACTAAAAGTCCAATTGCAATTCCAACAATAGGGAAAAGATACATGTATTTTGCAATATTTTCCAGGGTTGCATTTGATGATGGAAAAATTGTCAGAAAAGAAAAAACAGAGCTAATTTCTTTAAGCATGAATCCACCATCCGACCAGTGATAAAACAGTGATTATTGGAATAGTTACTATTCCAAAGAAAAGAATTGAAGTAAGTTTCATCATTGTAAGTGCAGAGTTTACATGTTCTTTTGTTAGAATAATTTCGCCATTACCTAACTTGTAGTGATTTATTTTTTCAAACTTTGTTTCAAGAGCACCTGCAAGTGCAGCCATAGGATATCCTGCATTAGGACTTTCAGTTTTTCTACCATCTCTAATCATTATCTTATATGATTCCTTCCAATTGTTTTGTAAGATGGCAGCTGAAATGATTATTACTAATCCTGTGAGTCTAGATGGAATATAATTTAAAATTGTGTCACAAGTTGCACCAAACCATCCTACATTTTTAAAAATATCAGTTTTGTATCCAATCATTGAATCTGCAGTGTTAATTACTCTATACACAAATGCTCCAGGCAAGCCAAAAAGAGCAAAGTAGAACAGAGGTCCGGTAATTCCATCTACAGTATTTTCACTGATACTTTCAAGTACGCCTGAAATAACGTGATTTTTGTCCAAATTCTTAGTATTTCTCTTAACAATCATGGATAGATTTGTTCTAGCTAATTCGAGATTGTCTTGATCAAGTGACTCTAATACTGCTTTGGCATGTTTTTCCATTCCACGAATAGCAATGGTGGTTTTTAGTAACAATCCACCAACAATTACAAATACAATTAATGAAACAAAATCAATTGGAATCAAAGATATTCCAATACTTAACGTTAAAAGCAATAAAATTACAATACTTGAAGTAATTGTAACAACAAGAATTCCTCCAAGTTTTTCTATAATCTGATTTTTATTTTGTGCAATAGGTGTTAGTTTTGCAATTAATCCTCCAATCCAAGCTGTTGGATGATATCTATTTTTAGGATCTCCAAATGTAAAATCAAAGAATATTGCAATACCAACAATAAGAATAGATTCTAGGATCATTGTAACATCCTCTCAATTGATTTGATATCAATATTTGATTTTACAGTTTTTGCTAACTTGTTTAATTCGTTGTCAATTTTTGAAATATTTTTCTTAGTCCAAGCAATATCTTTGGGTTTTGCATTAAGCGAGTCCTCCTCAGGTAAGTTCAAGGGTATCATTGGAATAGTACCCAATACAGGTACCTTTGTAATATTTTTGAGTTTTTGAAATCCTGGTTTTAATACATCAATATCTCCTCTAAATTTGTTAAAAATAAAACCTTTTACTAATTTTTGATATTTTTTTTCAATTAGCGCCATTGTTCCAACAATACTTGCAAATGATCCTCCTTTGTCAATATCAGTGATTAGTAATACAGATGCATTCACCTTTTGTGCCATCTTCATATTTGCAATATCAAATTTTTGTAAATTAATTTCAGCAGGAGAACCTGCACCTTCTAAAATTATTAAATCAAAATTTTTCTGTAAAGTTTTCAGTGATCTAGATGCAATCTTAATTCCCTCAAAGTTAACAAATTTTTCATAATAGTCTTTTGCATGCATTTTCTTGTAGCGTTTACCATTTAGATACACGATGCTATAGTAATTTCCTAGTGGCTTGAGTAAGATTGGATTCAAGTCAGGGGTAATGTCGCATCTAGCACCAATAGCTTGAATTGCTTGAGCACGAGAAATTTCAAAGTCAGGCGTGGTATATGCAAAATTTGACATATTTTGTGATTTGTATGGCGCTACGCGGAAACCTTTGTCTGAAAAAATTCTACATAGAGCTGCAACTAATGTTGTTTTTCCAGCACTAGAAGATGTTCCTTGAATCATTAAAGATTTCATGTAATTATCTCCAATGCTCTTACTAGTTTTAGATTATCTTTATGAGACTTTACAGCGATACGAATATAATGATTATTTAATCCTCTAAAATTTTTACAATCACGAATCAAGATCTTGTGTTTAAGTAATTTTTGTTGTAGTTTTGTTGAATCATATTTTGTTTTAATTAAAATAAAATTTGTAGATGAATCATGACATTCAAATCCATCTAATTTAGCAATTTCATTTTTTAAATATCTGAATTCTTTTTTAATAATTAATCTTGATTTTGTGAGATGGGATTTATTTTTAAGAGCAATATTTGCTGCATCTTGTGCTAGAGTGTTTACACTCCATGGAATTTTTATTTTTTGCAAAATTTCTATCATTTGTTTAGAAGCAGCAGCATATCCAATTCTTATTCCAGGTAATCCAAAAGATTTTGTCAAAGAACGCAAAACAAAAAGATTATCATATTTTTTTACATATGATATAATAGATTCGTTGGACTCTGGAACTAATTCAATAAAACATTCATCAATAAATACAATTGAAGATAATTTTTTTGCAGTTTTAATTATTGAGAGCAATTGTTTTTTTGACAAAAGTTTTCCTGTAGGATTATTGGGATTGCAAAGAAATACACATCCATTTAGTGGTATTTGTGAAATAAATGAATCAATATTTTCAGATAAATTCATTGTTTTAAAATATGAAATTTTACAGTTGTTGAGTTTTGCTGCTGTTTCATATTCTTGAAATGTTGGAACAGGTATCAAGACTTTGGTTTTGTTTGATAAAAGTGCAAAACAGAAATTATAGATTATCTCAATTGCCCCATTTCCAACTAATAGATTTGATTTCTGTAAGCATGTGTATTTTTTTAGTCTTGAAATTAGTGTTGATGAACGAAAATCAGGATAGTTTTGAATATTATTTAGATTTTTTTTGAGATTTGTCTTTACAGATAGTGGAATTCCAATAGGTGTAATATTAGAACTAAAATCTATAATATGAGGATTAGAGTTTTTGATGGAATTTTGTCCACCATGTATTACTGGAACATGTCTAATGATGGATGATTTTGTTCGTATTCTCACAGTTCCAAATAGAATTAGGCGATTTAGTATGTTTTGGTAATTCAGAAAACGATTATTAATTGAAAGCGATCAATTATCAAATTATGGATAAGAAAAGAGTAGCAATTATTGGTGTTACAGGTTCTGTAGGTCAGGAATTTGTGCAATCATTGAACAATCATCCATGGTTTCAAGTGACTCAAATTGCAGCTTCTGAACGTTCAGCAGGTAAAAAATACCTAGATGCAATCAAAGATGCAAGCGGGATTATTGCATGGGATGTTGGTGGAGAAATACCTGAATATATCAAATCAATGACTGTCAAAAAAATTGATGATCTTGACGTATCACAATTAGATCTAGTATTTTCAGCAGTTGAATCGGTAGCTGCAAGAGACATTGAAACTAAAATGGCAGCAGACTTGCCAGTAATTTCAACTAGTTCTGCATATAGGTATGAAGAAGATGTTCCGATTCTCATTCCAGGAATAAACGATGAACAAGCCGAATTACTTGAAATTCAAAAGAAAAACCGCAATTGGAAGGGTTGGGTAGCACCACTGCCAAATTGTACCACAACGGGTTTAGCAATTACACTAAAACCATTACTAGAAAAATATGGAGTAAAAAAAGTGTTGATGACTTCAATGCAGGCAATCTCTGGTGGTGGAAAATCAGGAGTATCAGCAATGGAAATTACAGATAATATTATACCATACATTCCAAAAGAGGAAGGAAAAGTCAGAATTGAGACAAAAAAGATCTTGGGAAAACTCATAGACGGTAAAATTGAGGATGCAGATATCAAAGTTAGTTGTACATGTACTAGAGTACCTGTAATTGATGGACATACTGAATCTGTCTTTGTAGAAACTTCAGAAGATATTGATCCTGCAAAAGCCAAAGAACTCTACAATTCTTACAATCAAAATATTTCAGTTGAAGGGTTACCATCAGCTCCAGAAAAATATTATGCATTTCATGAAGATCCAACTAGACCTCAACCAAGAATGGAAAGATCTGTTGGGGATGGAATGACTACAACAATTGGAAGAGTTGAAAAAGAGGAACTGTTTGATAATGGACTCAAATACATATTGTTTTCACACAACAAAAAAATGGGTTCAGCAAAAGGTGCAGTTTTACTAGCAGAAATGCTATACAAAAAAGGCAAGATTTAGGATATTTTTTGTAATTTTTACAATAATAACTTTATAAGAACCAGAAATCTAGATCGACTCAGGTGTTTTGAATGGTAAAAGTAGATAATTTAGATTTACAAATTTTATCAGAATTAGCTAACGACGCATCAATATCGGTTCCACGTTTATCAAAAAAGATCAACGTTAACTCTTCGGTAATATATTCAAGAATCAAAAGACTAGTTAAAAGAAAATTAATTGAACGTTTTACAATTGTTGTCAACGATGCAGAACTTGGCTACAATGTCAAGACATTAACTGGAATTAATATGGATTCAAAAAAGCGCGATCATATAATTGAGGAATTATTCAAGATTGATGGAGTTAGAGAGATTGCAGAAGTTACTGGTAGATTCGATATACTGGTAACGATGTATTCAAAATCATTAGAGCAGATACATAAAATAGTCTCTGAAAAAATTGGCAGAATTGAAGGAATTCAGTCTTCAGAGTCGTTTATTGAGATGAAAACACGAACTAAGGCAATGCCATATATGTCAACACAGGATAGTGACTAGCATTGCAAAAAATCAAATCAGAATCTCGTGTTGCTGTATACTATGAATTAACAAAGCCGAAGATCTGGTATTTACTAGTTTTTACTGCATTTGGTGCAGCACTAACCGCATCCAATATTTATAGTATTGAAATTTCTCCAGCAACATGGCTGTTAATGTTATTTTCAGTTGCAGTAGGTTCAGCAGCTGCTAACACTTTGACAAACTATCACGACAGAGATATTGATGCAATAATGGAGAGAACGAAGGAAAGACCTCTACCATCAAAAAGAATCTATCCTGCAGTCAAAGCAAGAAATTTTGGATTAGTATTAGCTGGAATATCATTAGTTTTAGCATTTGGGATTTCATTTACTACAACATTAGAACAAGGTGCGTGGGCAACTGCATTCATTGCATTTGCATTGATGAATAATATTCTTGTTTACTCGTATGCATTAAAACGAAGATCAAGAACAAACATAATTTTAGGAGGTTTATGTGGCGGTGCTCCTCCATTGATTGGATGGGTAGCTGTAACTATGTCAGATTTATGGACGATGGGTCTTGCAATGGCAGGATTGGTGTTTATTTGGATTCCAATGCATATTTGGGCTTTGACATTACATTTCAAAGAAGATTATAACAAAGTAAATGTTCCAATGTTAACTGCAGTACAGTCTGAAAAAACATCAGCAAGAGTGATTGCAGGTTCTACTGTTGTGATGGTATTGTTTTCAATTGCCCCATTCTTCATAACAACAGAAAGTGGTGAAGAAATGGTAGGCCAAGTATATCTATGGACTGCAATTGCATCAGGTGCATTAATGATGGCACTATCAATATGGGTCATAGTAAAGCCAATGGAAAAAGCCGCATGGACTTTGTTCAAATTTTCTAGTCCATATTTGGCAGTATTGTTTATTGCATTAATGGTCAACTTTGCATTATAGAGTACCTTCATCATCAAGACTGTTAAGCTCTTTTGTGATTTTAGAATGCTTTTCTACTAATTCTGTAAGCTCGTTTTGTAATTCAATTGAATTCCATTTTGAGTTAATTAGAGAAGACAGTTTTGCAACAATGCTCCATTGGAGATTATTTTGGTCATCAATTAATTCTAAAAATTTTTTCCCTTTTTCATCATCATTCATAATTTTTCGATATTATGCAATGATAAAAAGTTAACAGAAGTAAACCACAACTTTCTAATTAACATGTTATTCTAACATGCGTAATCCATAGTAAGATTACAAAACATTATTTATTCTTGCATAAAATGATTGATTTTTCTGAGACGTCTATACTCATTTAAGATGTCACACAGGATATCAACTTCAGTTTTAACAGTATCGTTAGCAGAATTAAAAAAGAGTTTGTGAGAATCAGTCAGAATTTTTAATATACTTTTTTGTTGCATGGCTCCACATTGGATATTTTATATCAAAAACAATTATTAGGGATTTGCATGATTTGTTCATAATTTATGAAAATAATCAGATCAGACTTTATGATCAGCTCGTTCAAAGCGATCAAACACGTAGGTCTAGGCTCATTTTTAGCAGACTAGATAGGTAATAACATAATTTCAAAGTTTTATTAGCAAATATTGATTATTTGCCATATTGCAATGTAGTATTTCAGAATGTAAGTTAAAATCAATAGAAACAGTAAAAATTAGTTTTAAAGAAACTAGAAATCTATGCAAGGAACACTACAAATTATTCAAAAATAAGGACAAAAAATATCTTCCAAATTTTAGCAAAGCAACAGGATTTCAATGAAAATTTATTAGATTTTTTTCAAACTTGAAAATTATTGAAAGATTTAACATCTACTATTTTCAAATTATTGTATGGCTACCAAGAAAAAACGTACTCTTAAAAAGAAATCAATTAAAAAAACAACTAAACCAAAAAAACAAACAAAGTCTTCTACAAAAAAACCAGAATTTGAAAAAGCATGGACAGAATACAATACTGCGTTAAATGGTTGGAAAGAATCTCTTGCACAATGGCAAAAAGCTACTAATGAAATTTTAATGACATATAATGATGCATGTCAAAAAGCAATGGAATCAGATTCAGAATTATTAAAAAAAGTAACTTCAAGTTGGGAGAAAACATGGGAAGAAATTGGTCCTGAATACATCAAACAACAAACAAAGATGGTTGAAAGTATTTTCAAAGAAACCAATATTGAGTCAATAAAGAAATTCAATGAACAGTGGGAAAAATTTCTTAAAACATCAGGCGATGATTCAATTATGGCATATCAAGAAGCCATCAAAAAATTTAATCAGGCATGGCAATCAGGGCAGATGTAATTCTGTAAAATTAGAAATTAAGAAAAGATTTCATTATTTTTTCATTTTTACAACTCGGAAAACTTTGCAGTTACAAACAGAACAAAATCCCTTAACAGCAGCTCTGCCATTTTTCATAGTAGTTTTTTTGGAATTCTTAATTTTTCTTTTTGTTTTACACTTTACGCAATAGGCTTGTGAAGAATTAGATTTTAAAGTACTTTTTTTAGTAGTTGAACCACCAAGTTTTTTATTTTGTTTTCGTATTGGTTTGACAATTTTACGCTTTATATGGGTAGATTTAGATTTTTTAATTTCTTTTTCTAATTTGTTGATTTATTTTTGTAGAACATCTAATTGTGCAATTTGTTGAGGAGTAGCTTCTTCCTCTTTTGGTTCGGGTGTTGGTTCTGGTTCTTGAACAAGTTCTTTTGTGAATCCTTTTGGTAATGAACCTCTAGGACTTGAAGAGGGTTCAGGTGTTGATTCTGGTGTTGATTCTGGTTGAAATTTTAATTCTTTAACGGATTCAGATTTTACAACTTGGTCCTTCAGGTAAATCGCCAAGATGATCTAATTTTACTTTGTTTTCATCAATTCGGATATATGGGTTGCCACCAATTGAGAAAGTTTGTATTTTATGTCCCTTTTCCAGGACTCCTTTCCACTGTAAATTGTAATGTAAAATAATCCATTTATGATATCAGAATGTATGGTTAAACGATCTATGGGCTCGCCTACAGTAATTCCTTTCTCAGTATCTTGATGGCGTATGGCAACAGAGATCAGATGGTTAGCATCATAACTAACCTTAGAAATAAAGTAGTCAGCTCATTTATCCATTATAAAAAATGGTAAATATGTTCTAATAAATAAGCACGCAAGAGTTAAAAAAATAAGATTATAATTAGTTTAAGAGAACGATAATTAAATGGAGATCTCAGTAGAACCATGGAAAAAATTGATTATTCATGAGGTAATTGAATACAAATTTGATGATTGGGTCAAACAGATAGCATTTAGCACAAGATCCTCAGGTGGTGGAATTCCCACAATGCAATGGACAAACGGAATTGTATTTGCACCAGCAAATTTTCCAACAACAAATATCACAGTTGAAGAACAATTGAAAGGAACTTTACATTGGTCATCAGTGTCTTTTGCAATTAAAGAAAAATTTGAAAAACAGATTGTAAAGGAAAACGCTACCATTAATCTAGTTGATGTCAGTGTAAATGAAATTTTCAAAGAATTAGCAACAAGTTTGAAAGCACAATCAAAATATGCTACTTCTGAATCTGGCAAAGACTAATGGACATTGAAAAAACAATAGAGAATTGTGAGATATATCTAAAACAGATTAAACAATACGAGCCTGAGCCTTACTATGTGAATTATTTTTTTAATAAATACATAAATTCTATAAATGATACATTTAATGGAATTTTTGAAGAAGGGAACAGAGATTTCGGATTATTTATTTCAGAAAAGATTTCACAAAAAAACTTTGATAAAAAAGCAAAAATGAAAAATGACCAAAATGCAATAAAATTTTCAGAATGGTATTCAATCAAATATAATCAAGAACATGAAAGTCCATATCCAAATTTCATAAAAAAAATTTGGCAATTTAAAAATAAATTTGAAAAACTACCTAAAATTAAAATCATGATCAGAGCATCAGATAGATACAAAGATGATATTTATCAACAGATTAAAGTGAATTTGAGTAATGAGAAATTACGTTCAAAAGAAGAGTTGGGTATTGAAATCAATAGACAATTACCAATATTTTTAGAAATCATAAATCGTAAAAGAGATAAAAAGAACGAGCCTAAAGTAGGAGAAACCCAAGTAATGGCATCTACATTTCTAGATTTTGAAGAATGCAACGATATTGAAATTGCATATGCATCTGAAATTTACATTCCAGTTATGAGACGATTAGTTGAAGAGTCGAGAAAGAAAATTAAAGAATTAACGACATGGAAATAATTTTAAAATTTAATCTAAAAATTATTATGATCTTGGCCACATAGAATTCCAAGTTTCAGCAAATTTTTTCATCGTTTCACCATAAGCTTGCATTTGTTCTAGTCCAGATGAACTTAGAGTATTTTGCCAGTTTTCAGCAAATTGTTTGAAAACAGAAGCATTAGAATCATTGAGAGCCTTTTGCCAATTCTCTCCAAATTCTTTAAAGTACTTCATTCCTGCATCAGTCATTGCTTTTTGCCAATTCTCTCCAAATGATTTCATGGTATCGGCACTAGATTCAGTAGTTGCTTTTTCCCAGACTTGATTGAATTTAGCTTGCATGTCATTACTTGCATTTTGCATTTGCTCAAAAAGGGATTTCCAGCCTTCAAGAGATTTTGTATATTCTTGCCATAATGAATCCCACTCGTTGTTTTTTTCTTGTTCAGACATTAATTAGAGATAATTTTCATTATTCTTAAATGGATCCATGGAAATCAGAGATGGTTATTTTTGACGATTTTTCAATCGTTTTTCCATTCTAATTTTACCTTCATCAAACTTGGTTCTATCTTCATCTGTTTTAAGAGCTAGTCTTGGAACATGCATTGGTTTTCCATTTTTGTCAAGAGCCACAAATGTAACAAAAGCATTTCCAGTAATGGTTCTTATTCCAGTGACAATATTTTCGGCTTCAGCTTTAACTTCAATCTCCATTGACGAGTTATGTACATAATTTATTCTGGCATTCAGTTTGAGAACATTACCGACAAAAATGGGTTTTAGAAAATTAACACTATCCATAGATACAGTGACTGCATTTGACTGTGAATGTCGTTGAGCTACAATTCCTGCAACCATATCAATATGTTTTAAAATTTCACCACCAAACACATTTCCTGCCGGATTTGCATCTGTAGGAAACATCCTAACAATAACTTCTGCATGTGATTCAGAAGGACTTTTTTCACGAATGTTGGAATTCTCAGATGACATTTTTAATCTCTCAATAGTTTCTAAATTCATCCAATTTAATTTAATCAGTTGACTTTGATTATTTGAAATATTTCTCTAGTTTGATTTTGTCAATTTTTGGAATTTTTGCTATTTCAAATCCTTCTGGACGTTTTGAAAGAGATCTGGTTGCATCAATACCCAGTTTTGCAGTTTGTAATTTCTGTTGATTGCTAGAAGGATCAAGACTAGAACCACGAACATTTTTGATGATAATCAGATCTTTATCAGCTTGAAATCTTGTAGCCATAGCATATTCTACTGATTCAGCACTATTAGGATCAATATCCTCATCAACTATAGTTACTTGTTTTAGAGAGCGATGAGAGGCAAATGTTTTTTTAATTATTTTTTTAGGATCAGATTCACTTTTCTTTTTAATTTGTACAACAGCATGTAACCAATTGCATCCACCATTAGTCATTGAAACTTGTTGTGTTTGAGAATAAGTTTTCTTTAATTCTCCATTTAACTTGGATTCAATTGGCATTCCCATTAGTAATCTATGCTCTGAATAACCAGATAGAACATCATGGAAAATTGGATTATTTCTAAAATATAGATTTTCAAGTTCAAAAACTGGTTGAGATCTTTTATGATCATATGTTTGAAGCATTTCAACCATCCATTCACGATGAGTTTTATCACGAAGAATTTTTCCTTCCATTACAATTTCAGCACCTGATGGTACATTCAGTCCTGTAGAAGGAAGTTTTGCTAAAGTTAATTTTCCACCCAAAAGAGAATTTGCAATATCAATTTCATCTTTTCCCCATTCAGCTTGATATGCACCTGCGATAGAAATTGCTGGATGAACTCCTACAGTAATTGCAATTTTTAGATCTTCACCATGGTCTTTTGCATCAATAAAACATCGATGAAGATGACGTCCTTCTACCATTCTCATGGAAAAATGAGTTTTATCAATTGGCATTAATCTATGAAAGGAAGAATTTTGTTTTCCAGTTTCAGGATTCTTAGCATAAACAATAGAAGACGTGATAAATGGACCAGATTCCTTTTCAAAATGAGTTACAATAGGCATGGAAGAGAGATTTTTTGACTTGTTTTCCATGAATTTTCCTGAAGGAACAATTTTTGGTTGTTTAGCTTTTTTAATTGCTGAAATGACTTTTTCATGAATATTATTTTCTGTACCTCCAACTGCTAGAGCAAATCTTTTTCGAGTACCCACTAAATTAGCAACTAAACTAAAATTACTTTCTTTGATATTTTCAAATAAAATTGCATGTGAACCATCAACTTTTGCAGTAATTCCTGCAATTTCAAATTTTGTCGAAACTTTTGTTTTTATAATTTTGAGATCTTTACTCTTTTTTATTAGAGAAATATAATTTCTTAAATCAGTCATTATCTACCATTTCCATTATCTCAAACATTAAGGCTTTTGCAGTATTAGGTTCTAGTTCTTTTTGAATAAATGTAGAAACTAAAGCAACACCTCTCATCCTGGTGCTAATTCGTTCAGCAACAAGTTTTAGAAAAAGAGATTCATTTCTAGACGGAATTACAGTTGTGGTAATCGGTGTAGGCCCAGTTGCTAAAGAAACAACCATAGAACCTATTTTGGTGATACCCTCTGAGACAGAAACAAAATATCCATTCTCAAATTTTTGAATTTGTAAAAAAAAAGTACGGCTCTCCAAATTTACCATTTTCTGGGAAAATCCACTTGGAGAGTTCAATAAGCTATGAACAAATCTTATGCTTTTATTGCTATTGATTCACTTTCTTGGGAAGTTTTGATACTTGGATTTTTCTTGCAATTTTTTTCGTGTTTGTCTGCATAAACAAACAATTTTTCACAGTGTATGCAAGGAGTTTTTTCCTTTTTTGTTGCTTTTGATTTTATTGCTTTAACAGTTTTAGATTTTGATTTAGCTTTTACTGCTACATCAACTTCAATCTCTTGTAATTTATTATCTGCTGCTGCTTTAGCTTCAATAGAATCAGCTTCAACTCTAGCACGCAATTTTGCTTTGTATTTTAGATTACGTGGTTTAGTTCTTAATCTATATCCACAACATGGACACCAAAGTCCTTCCCATTTGATGAAAATTTCACAAATTTGGCATCGACGTTGTCCAGAAGCATATCTTCCGGTTCCAACAGGCTTTTGAGCCTTGTATCTAACACAAATTCCTTTACATGTCATCTTGGTATTTTATTATAGAATTCACAACTATATAAGAATAGATCGATAAAATCTATAATAAAATCAGAAAAAGATGAAAATATTATAAATTAATTTGCGATCAAAGTTATTAGTTTTAAAAAAAACGAAGGAATCATCAATAAATATGTATAGTTTTTTGGAATACCTTATTTTTTGAAAAAATGATATGTAGTGATATAGTTGTTTAGCTAAAAATTTTATTTTTTTTTCAAAAAAAACAAAAAATTCATTATATCCACATATTTGTATCATTGTACAAGGAAAATGAGAGTAAAAAGTGGCAAACTCACATAATTTTCAAAAATTGCTAAAATTTTTGAAAAGGAATTTTTGATTTAACCTGTCATTGATAAAGGAAGAATAAAGTGTCTATATCCTTCTCGTTGTGAGATGTATTTTGCAGAAAGCATATCTCGTTTTCCTCTTTGATTGAAATTTTTAATTTTTAGACTGGTTTTTTGTTCATCAACAAATTCTAATTCAAAAGATGAACAAAAATTTAGATTAAGTACAGTTACAATTTGTTTTGCAATTTTCAATTTCCATTTCCAATTTTTACAATTTTGCGTTTTGCTCTAAGACCACCTAAAACTTGAATGATATGAAAAACTAATTTTTCAACTGAAGAATGAAATGAGCTCTCAATTTCTTTTCCATAGTAAAATATCGACAAACCAATTCTTTGTCCGGGATCAATTCCTAAGATTAGATCTTCTTCTTCAAAATCTGAATTGAGTCTTTGCATCATTATACCTCTAATTACAGTAGGATGATGCTCAAAGATATCTTCATGAAGTAAGAGTTTTTCACAGTTTTTTGGAGACTCTTTTTTGGTAGTAAAAATCAGATGCCCAGAATAATCTAGAATTTCTTCAGGAAGTATAGAATCAAAAGATAGTTTGAGAATTTTAAGATAGGTTGAAAATCTATAGTATGGTTTACCATAAGTAGTTGCAATTCCAATACGAGCGTTCAGTAAAGGATCGATATTTGACTAGATATAATATATGATTTAGATTTATGCTTTCAAAACAGTTGACACTACATGTTTTACTGCTTCATCAAAATTAGCATCAATTTTTGACTGGATTTCAGATAATTTAGTCTCACCTTCTTGAGTAATTTTGGCAGATTCTGCTGTTGCCTTTTCTTTTGATGCATTAATGATTACTTCAGCCTCTTTTGTGGCCATTTCTTGAGTTTTTTCTAATAATACATCAATTTCAGTTTGAGTCTTTACAGCAAGTTGTTTTTTCATATCAGCTACTTTGCCGTTTAGGGAATCTAGATCATCTTCTAATGCGTTCAAAGACTTGATTATTCCAGTAACTTTAGATTCAGCCATACTGCTCATTATACCCAAAATTCAACAATTCCATTACTTAAATCATTCATTTGGTAGGCATGATCTACGCCTAAATTTTCATTCAACAATAAATCTATCGTACAATAAGAACTGGGCATCTTACTCGGTGAGCAACACTATCTGTAACACTACCTAGAATTAATTTATCCCAACCTGTTATTCCCTGAGCACCCATTACTATTAGATCAACTTTCTTGGATTTGGAATATGATACTATTGTTTTTGTTACCGATTTACTTTCTATAATTTCAGAACGAAATGAAACTTTGGCTTTTTTTGCAGCAGATTTAAATGATTTAAACTCTTTTGCTACAAGATTTTTAGTCCCGCCTATTGCTTTATCCCAAAGATTGGTATGAGCCCAATGTCCAGGAGACATATCCAAGACAGTAACCATCGAAAGCTTGGAATTGTATTTTTTTGCCATATTCAAAGATACTTTGAATGCATGTTTAGAATGACCTGAACCGTCGTATGGAACTAGAATATTTTTGAAGAGCATAAATAATCACAACTTTATCCTGAAGTTAGAAGTAATATTGCTCTTGCAAGATCGCCTTTAGCTTCCTCTAAAGCATTTTTAGCTTTTTCTTCATCAACTCCAGCTTGCTGGCTAACTAGCTGAATATCTTCTTCTGAGAAAATTGGAACCTCTAATTCACTTTCTTCATAACTGTCTGCAGTTACTGTAAAAATAGAACTATCTTTTGCTTTCATTTCAGTAACAGATGGTTTGGAAATAATAATCTCTTTTTTGTCCGTCTTTATTATTACCTCTTGAACATTTGGGAGTTCACTCATATCAAGACCCATCTTGTCCATCATTCTTCGCATTTCGCGATTTCCTCCTCGCATCATGATTCTATTTTCTCTTTACGACTTTTTAAACTATCTCTGACCTTAACGGCTACGCCTCTATCAAAATCTAAAATCATATCACAGGATAGAATAGCCTTGCCAACTGCAATGACTTTATTTTTGAATAATATTGGAGTATCAGCAGAAATGCGCACTTTTTTTCCACACCATACCACATGTTTACAAAAAACAGATCTTCCTTCCATGACAAACGGAGCAGCGTCTTTATTTATCTCAAGACAGTTTTCTCGAAATGCCTTACTTTTCAGTAAAATTTGAGCAAAATAAGTGCTAATTGCTAAACCACCATCAATTCTCAAAGTGCATAGTAATTTTCCTTTATGTGAAACAGTTCTTATCCTTCCAGTTTTTCGTGAAAAAGTAATTTCAACATCTTTTGGTAAATATTTTGATACACCATTGCCAAATAACGCATCAAGTGAATGCTGAAGCTTTAGGATTTGATCCATGCACATAGGCGATATTTTCTAAATATTAGTTCAATGTAAAACTATATTTGAAGTCTCAAACTATATAGACTGGTTTTTTCTCTTTAGATTATGGATGAAAGAGGAGAAACAAGAAAAATTCAATTTACAGGAAAATCATCATACATAGTTTCATTACCAAAACAATGGGTAGTGGATCTAGGTCTAAAACAAGGAGACCAAATTAGAATAGTTAGAAAAGGATCATCGACATTAGAACTTTATCCACCAAAATTTGAATCTCGTATACAAAAAAAAGAAGATGCAACAATAGAGATTGGTATTGAAGAAGAAGCATCATCAATTGTTAGAAAATTAATTTCTCTGTATTTTTTAGGATTCAAAACGATTAACGTTAAACCAAAAAACGGTAGATTAAGTCCCAATCAGAGAAAAACTGTGAAAGAAGCAGTTAAGCGAATGTTAATGGGTTCGGAAATTATTTCTGATTCAAGTGGAGGAATTACAGTACAGGTTCTTGTAAATTTACTAGAATTATCAGTTGATGGAGCATTCAAAAGAATGATTCACTTAGCTAGATCAATGTCTAGTGATGCAATTTTAGCAGTAAAGGAGAATAATTTAGATCTGGCTCAAGAAGTAATCAATACTGATGATGAAGTAGACAGATTTGGATTTTATATTATTCGTCAATTAAAGATAGCAATACAAAATGAACACATGTTAAAAGAGATGGGTTTTAGAAATGCTAGAAATTGTCTTGGATATAGATTAGTTGTAAAAAATATAGAGAGAGCAGGGGATCATGCAGCATTTATTGCAAAAGATCTTCTCGAGTTCAAAAAGCCAGCCAAAAAAGAAATTTTAGAAAAACTCCAAGATATGAATGAATTTTGTTTATCTGTCTTGGATGACTCATGTCTGGCATTATTCAAAGAAGATTATACACAAGCAGAAAAAACCATTAAAAAAACAAATGAAATTTCCAAATATGAGAAAAAAGTTAGAGATGCTTCAAAATCACTAAAAAATGAGGAGGAAATTTACAGAGTTAGAAGAATGACTGAAAATATTAGAAGAGTTTCTGAATATGCTAGCGATATAGCAGAAATTGTGCTAAATATGAATATAGAAAAAACATTGAAAAAAACTGAATGATTTATCAAAACAGGTAGAATCTTTAACGTGAATTATACTAAAAATATCGAATCAAAATGAAGTCTACAATTTTAATCACATATGATAAAGAAGATGCAATTAATGAAGCCAAAGGATTGTGCGACGCTGCAGGATATCAAATAGTTCATACAATTACCGCAAAATTTCTACAAAAACGAAAATATGGAATTAGTGGCGGAATTTTAGAGAAATTAGAAGAACTATCAGAAAAACTCAGACCAGATGTAATTGTATTTGATGAAATTTTAAAACCAAGCCAAAACTATAATCTTGCATCTGCTTTACATAGAGAAGTTTTAGATAGAGAAGCATTAATTCTTGAAATTTTTGAAAGTAGAGCATCAAGTGCAGAATCAAAATTACAAGTAAAATTAGCTCAATTAAGATATGAAATGTCCAGAGCGAAAGAAAAAGTTCGTCTTTCAAACATGGGAGAACAACCAGGATTTATGGGGATAGGAAAATTTGAGGTTGATGTTTACTATAATGATATCAAACACAGAATGCAAACAGTAAGATCTAAACTGGAAAAGGCAGGAAAACAAAGAGAGCTTCATAGACAAGGAAGAAAGAGAATGAGATTCGAAATAATCTCATTAGCGGGTTATACTTCTTCAGGAAAAACAACATTGTTTAACAAAATGACAGGAGAAACAAAAGCGGAGAGTAAAGAACTGTTTACTACACTTTCTACAACTATACGAAGAGTAACAATTAATCAAGAACCATTCTTAATCTCAGATACGGTTGGTTTTATCAGTAAATTACCTGCATATATGATAGATGCATTCAAATCAACATTGGAGGAATTAAAACATACAGATATCGTAATTGTTGTAATTGATATTAGTGATTCATTAATTGAACTAAAAAAGAAATTTGCTAGTTGTATGAGAACGTTAGGTGAGTTAGAAATTGAAAAAGAAAAGTTGGTCTATGCATTAAACAAAGCAGATTTGGTAAAAAGTGAAGAGATTGAGCAGAAAATCAACATACTTGATTTAACTGAAAATAAAAAATGGGTTTCAGTTTCTGCAAAAACAGGAAAGAATGTAATTCAGCTTAAAGAATTAATCAAAGATATTATGAAAAGTCAGAATTTACCTAAATTTGAGAGAAATATTTTGGAAGGAGTTGAAAAATAATTTGGTAATTGAAGTAGTTAGAATAGGACAACGTCTTGTAAGAGATGATAGAGTTACAACACATGTTGCACTAGTTTCAAGGGCATTTGGTGCAAAGAGAATTTTTATGACTGAAGTCAATCCTGAAATCAAAGATTCTCTAGAAAAGATCAATAAAACCTGGGGAGGAAATTTTGTAGTTGAATTTATTGATAAATGGAAATCCATTGTAAAAAAGAAAAAGGAGGAAAACTTTAGAATTGTACATCTTACAATGTATGGAGAAAGCATTAATGCAATACAAGAAAAACTTCGAAAAGAAGAAAATCTGTTAGTGGTTGTAGGTGCTGAAAAAGTCCCAAGAGAAATTTATGAATTAGCAGACTATAATGTAGGAGTTGGCAATCAACCTCACTCGGAGATTAGTGCACTTGCAATACTTTTAGATCGTATACAAAAAGGTGAACAATTTGAGAAGATATTTGCAGATGCAAAAAGGAAGATTATACCCACAAAAAAGGGCAAAAATGTACAAGTAAAAGAAACAAGGGATTAATAGTAGAAAATTAGGATGGATTAGAGTTGGTAGACAAATACGAAGATCCTTTTGTAAGAATTGCTTCAATGATTGGAGGAGATGAATATCTCAAAGTAGTAAGATCTCTACTAAAAGCAGAAGATGCAACCGACGAAGAAATTGCAAGCTCTACAGGCCTTAGAATTAACATGGTGAGGAAAGTATTGTATGATCTATTTGGAAAGTCCCTCATTACTGGAATTAGAGTAAAAGATGAGAGAAAAGGTTGGTTTGTCTACAGATGGAGAACCAGAAGAGAAGAAGTTGAACATTTTATTGAAAATCAAAAAAAGAAAATTACAGAAAGATTGCAACAAAGATTTGATTATGAAAATGCTTCGGACTTTTATCATTGTGGTAATGAAGATTGTCCAAGGGTTACATTTGAAAATGCACTTGATGGTATGTTCAAATGCCCATCATGTCAAAATGTTCTAAATCTAAAAAAGAATGATAAATCTAAAAAAGCATATTCAAAGAAAATTGATGAAATTAAAAAAGATATGCAACAAATATTCTGATTAGAACTGAAAATAGTACTAGTAGATTAAATATAGGCGAAATGGGTGAAATATCCTTGGCTCAAATCACTACAGTAAATCCAGCTACTGGTGAAGAAATTACAACATTTTCAACAATGGATAAAAATCAAGTGGATGGTTTAGTAGGAAAAGCTAGAAGAGCATTTCCAGAATGGAAAAAAGATTATGAAAAACGTAGAAGTTACATTTACAATGTAGTAGAATACCTAAAGAAAAATAAAATAAAACTTGCAAAAATTGCAACAACTGAAATGGGTAAACCCCTCAAAGAATCAATTGGAGAAATTGAAAAATGTGCTTGGGGATTGGAATTTTATGCTGATCATGGTGACAGTTTTCTTTCTGATGAAGTATTAAACACAGATGCAAGAAAGAGTTTTCTAACTTTTGAACCACTAGGGGTAATTGGTTCTATTATGCCTTGGAATTTTCCTTATTGGCAAGCATTAAGATTTGCAGCTCCATGTTTAATGGGAGGAAATGTAATTGTAATGAAACCATCCAGAGTAACAATGCAATCAGGAATTGAAATTGAAAAAGCATTTACTGAATCAGGCGTACCAGATGGAATTTTTCAGACAGTAGTAGGAAGCGTAGATTCTGCAAACCATCTAATTGACTCTGATGTTAATGGTATAACTTTTACTGGAAGTACAAGCGCAGGAGCAAAAGTGGGTGAAAGAGCTGCAATGCATTTGAAAAAATGTGTTTTAGAATTAGGTGGAAGTGATCCTTTCATTGTATTAGATGATGCAATTATTGAAAAAGCAGCAGAAGGAGCAGTAAAGGGTAGATTCATCAACTGTGGTCAAAGTTGTGTAGCATCAAAAAGATTCTTTCTTGGAAAAAATATTGCAAAAGAATTCATTGAATTATTTGTTAAAAAAGCATCTCAACTCAAAATTGGAGATCCAATGTCTATGGAAACTGATATCGGACCGATTTCAAGTAAAGAGGGACTAGAAACAATTTCTGGAATTGTAGAGGATGCAAAAGAAAAAGGTGCTGAAATTCTTTTGGGTGGTTCTAAGATTGATGGTAAAGGATTTTTCTATAAACCAACAATTCTTACAAATATTAAATCAGGTATGAGAATTGCAAAAGAAGAAACATTTGGACCAGTAGCACCAATTACAATAGTGGAGAATGAAAGTGAGGCAATCAAATTAGCTAATGATGTTGAATTTGGTTTAGGTGCAAGTATTTGGACAAAAGATCTTGCAAAAGCAGATAAAATGTCTAGACGAATTGAATCAGGAATTGTCAGTGTTAACAATGTAGTAATTTCAGATCCTAGAATTCCATTTGGAGGAATAAAACACAGTGGATTTGGAAGAGAGTTATCAAGATATGGAATGTTAGAATTTGTAAACATAAAATCAGTTAGATTTTATGATAATCTTACACATCACCACTACGTAGAATAGATTTTTTGCAAATGAGAATTACTTAATTTATTTTAAGAAAAAGAATTAAAAGATAAAATTAGTTAACGGTTTTTCGTTAACCAGTGGGGTTTAACGATTAGAAAGGCTTTTTGATTTTACAAACTTCCAAATCTTTTTTGTCATTTCACTTGGTGCAATTGATTTATTTCCAAAAACTTGTTCTACAGTTTCTTTACGACCTGCAAAATTTATTGCATATCCACCAAATGGTAGTTTTTTTGTTTTCGATTTAGCAGTCTTCTTTTTTGAAGTTTTTCTTTTTATCGTGGCTTTCTTTTTTACTGCCAATTTCTTGTAATTTTACTTTAAATTAAGTATATAACTTACACCTTAACATAATGCAAAACAAGGTGATTTTTGAGCCTCTTGATTAATTTGAGATGTAATTTAGGTGAACTTGAAATTTTTGCAAAACCCTGTCCTTGAACAAAAGAAATAGCATCATTACCTCCAATTAAAAATGGAGATATTGTAATAATCAATTCATCAAAAAGATTATGTTTAATAAATTCCCAATTAATGGTCCCGCCACCTTCAACAAGAATTGTTTTAATTTTTTTATCTGAAAGTTTTTTCAGTAATAATTTTATATTTACAGAATTTTCTCCAGCAATAATTACCTCTACAGGAAATTTATGTAGTTTATCAAGATTTGATTGAGAAATTCTTTTTGATACAGCTATGATCGTTGGAATCTCATTGCTTGTTTGTATGATTTTTGATTTTTTAGGTATAGTACCTTTAGAATCCAAAATTATTCTAATTGGATTTTTTCCTCTAGTATATCGTACAGTTAACAAAGGATTATCTCGTAAAACTGTATTTTTTCCAACAAGAATTGCATCTACTTTAAATCTTAGTTTATGAAGTCTTACACTATCTTGTTTTGAAGATAGTTTTGAATCACCTGTACGAGTTGCAATTTTTCCATCAACTGATGTTGCTGCACTTAAAATTACATAAGGTTTAGATTTTTCCATATACGATTTTACCTCCAATCATTACTGCTTTAATGGTAGTTTCTGATGCTCGATGAACTATTGATGCATATGGATTATGCATTGGTTCTAAATCTAATGCATGCTTGTCAAGAAAAATACAATCAGCAATTTTTCCAGTTTCAATTACTCCAATATTTTTTTTCAAAAGTTTTCCTCCGTTTACTGTAGCCATTTTAAGAATTTCTTTAGGATCAATTCTTTTTTTATGAATTCCCATAGTTGCTTTCCAAAGAAAATCCATTTCTCTAAACATGTCTGGGGAATTTATCATCACATTATCAGTACCTAATGCTAATGTGCATCCTGCCTTTTGCATTAATTCTATGTCTGGAATTCCCTCAGCTAGAGACGAATTAGCCCTTGGGCAGATTACAATTCCTCTAGTTTTCTTTGCTACAGCACAAAGATCACCTTTAGAAGCATAAGTCATATGAACCAAAAAATGAGGCTTTAGAGATAAAGCTCGAACTGTTTCAGATTTTCCAGTAATTTTCTTTGATGTAGAAACACTTTGTTTAGTTTCAGAAGAATGTATGACTCTAAGTTTTGGTGTTTTTGAATAATAATTTAATGCTGATGTGCTATTCTCGTTTGCACCACTTATACCAATTCCATCGCATTTTTTGATGAGTTTTGTCAGATCTTCAGTTTTTTCTCTAGGAAAAGGTTGGTTTTTTCTGATTTCAGATGGTTTTTGATAAAATTCTACTCTACCTAGAATAATTGAGCGTAAAGGAATATCAGATAATGCTTTTTTGAGTAAAGTAACGCCATCTAATCCACCTTCTCTAAAATCAACAAATGTGATAATTCCTTTTCGAATCATTGAATGACATGTGTTTTTCATAAAATTAGCTAGATTTTCTTGAGATGTGTTTTTTAGGATTTTGGATTTGGCTCCAAACACAGGATGAATTCTTTTATCAACAGAACTATTTAGTGTAATATCTTTACCAATGGAATCTCCTATGTGTGTATGAGCATTAATGAATCCTGGAATTAATAAAAGACCTTCACAATCTATAGATTCTTCTTTAACACTTGGCCTAATTTTTGGTTGAATTTTTTTAAATATTTTATTCTGAATTTTGATATTAGTATTTGAAATGAAATCTAATTCTTGACCTGATAATACACTTAGATTTTTAATTAACATGATAATTCATAAACTTCAGGTTTTTCTTTTCCTGAATCTCGAATTTCTCGTATAGTGTCAAGAGATTTTGTGGCTAGTTTTACAGCTTCTCTAGCAGTATGTGCATTACCAATTCCACAATTCAAAGAAATTTTGTCATCACTTTTAACTATGTCAATAAAATTCTGGACAGATTTTTTTGCATCATCACTTGCAATTACCATAAAATTATCACCACCCATAAAAAAGGTAAGAGAGTCTTTTTGTAGAAAAAATTTTGACATTTTTGAATATAACGCAAAAATTATGGATGAAATTTCATAAGGAGAACTAGTTTGTCCCTTTGAAGTAAGATCATCTACATCCAAATGCATAATTGAGACTTTTGAATCAGATTTACCGTTAACAAAACCAAAAATATTATGTTCCTTATTTAGTATGGTTTCATTTCTCTTTCCGTCATGAGCCTTTAAGTTTGCTTCAAATGGAGATTTTCCAAAACCAATTGAAATAGTCAAATGTACATCAAATGATTTTTCGAGTGATTTTTGGATTTGAATATGATCATCTAGTTCAAGTCCATTTGAGACTACAAAAAATTCATCTGCTCGATTAAGAAAAACTAAACAATTTTTTTCAGAAAATAATTTCTGCACTTCTTTGTAGAGAGATGCTTGAAGCATTTGGAGTTCATGTTCTCTATCACTTCCTAATGTCAGGGTCCAAGGACCATATCCACTAATTTTCAAGATGCTAAGTTGAATCATTTTTGGATCCTCTGTAGTTCTTTAGAGATTTTCACAACAGCCTCAACTGCACGTTCTGCAACAGGTCTTATTCTAGCATAAGCATGTCTTTCTTGCATTCCAGGACCAGATATTCCCAGAGAAACAGGTTTTTGGTATTTTATGGACAAGTCAGAAAGGGATTTGGTAGCAACATGAGAAATTACCTCATCATGCTTTGTTTGACCCTTAATTATCGCTCCTAAAGTGACTACACCATCAACATCTTTTTTCTTCAATAATGCATCTACAATAATAGGTATGTCAAAGGCTCCAGGAACCTTACACGTATAAGTTATTTTTAATTTCATCAAGTTTGCTTTTTCTTGAGCTACAGAAAGCATCCTAGATGTCACTTTTTCATTAAATTCCGAAACCACTATAGCAATATTCAAAACTAATGCACCTTGGCGTATTCTAAAAGTTCTTTTCCATCAACCAATGGAATTGCATTTTGTTTTGCAAATTGTTCTGCTTTATCCACAGATAATGCATTATATGTTTCAGCATCCATCATTTCACAAATTGCAGTAACTGGAGTCAATCCTGCTATTTGAGCTAAATAAACAGACATTTCAGTGTGTCCCTGACGTGCAGCAAGCAACCCTTGAGATGCTATCAATAAAGGAACATGACCTGGAGTTTTGAAAGATGATGCAAATTTTTTCTGTTTGTTTTCAATATTAAAGATTTTTGCCATCTCTTGAATTGTTAATGCTCTATCTTTGTCAGTTACTCCAGTGTAAGTTTGATAGTGATTTACAGACAATGAAAAAGTTGGATGATCACCATAAGGTGCTAAACCCATAATCATCTCCTTGTTTGATATTGGAGAGTCAGAAAGAATTTCATGCATGTATCTTAATTCAAGAGATGCTGCAAAATTATGATCTAATGCAATACATAATAATCCACCAGCATGTTGACGCATTCTTGCAACATGTTCAGGTCTAATAAATTCTGCAGCTACAACCATATCAATTTCGTTTTCTCGTCCAGCTGAATCAAACAATAAAATAAATTCTCCGCGTTTTAGAGATTCTAATGCAGGTTCTAGATACATATACAAAAATTCTCAGAATCTAATTATAAAGTTTACTAAAAAAGTAGTAATTACCATTAAAATTGTAGATAATTGGCTTTATTTTAGAATATATTTTCCAAGAATATCAGTTTCAATATTAACTTTGTCGCCCACTTTTTTGGTTTGAAAATTTGTAACTTCAATGGTGTGAGGAATTAATGATACTGATGCAAGAGTATTTTTTATATCAACAACCGTTAAACTGATTCCATCTACAGCAATAGAGCCTTTCTTCACTACATATTTTGATAGTTTTTTGGGAACTTCAAACCAAATTTGAACTTCTTTAGATTTTTTTATAATTTTTTTAATAATTCCTACTCCATCAACATGACCTAAAACAAAATGTCCTTCTAATCTATCACCAGCTTTCAAACTTCGTTCAATGTTTACAATTCCACCAACTTTTAGATTTCCAAGATCTGTTTTTTTTGTGGTTTCTTCAATCATTTCAAAAATACAGCTTGATTTGGATAGTTTTGTTGCAGTAAGACAAACACCATTAAGTGCAACACTTTGTCCAATTTTTAATCCCTTAGCATGTTTTCCTAGATTTACAGTCATTTGAATAGCACTTCTGTTTTTTGTATTTTTAGAAATCTTTTCTACTTTACCAATTCCTTCAATGATTCCTGTAAACATCAAAAACTAGTAGAATTCTCTGTATAAAATTATTTACTTAATACAAATTAGATGTAATTATTTAGAATCATATTCTTCAAACTCATTCTCACATAGTTGATGAAAAACAGAACATTTGTTTTTTTTAGCATCCATTTTGATTTTTTCCATTTCTTTGTTGAGTACACCTTGTGCAGCTAAAAATGCATCATCTTCCATACCCAATTTTTTAAATAATTGTGATTTTGCAAGAGGTATTTCTTTTAAGCTTGAATCAATCGTTTGGGCCTTATCATAATTGTCTATTGCATCTTGGTAGTTACCCAAATGACTAAGAGAAATAGCCTTATTCATTAAAGCAGTAACATCATCTAGATCTAGTTCAAGAGATTTGTCATAATATTCAAGAGCATCTTGATGCCGATTTAGTTCATTTAGAGATAATCCCATACTGTTAAGAGCCCAAATATCTCTAGAATTTTTAGAAAGAAGTTGTTTACATAATTTTAGAACTTGTTCATATTGTTTCAAATTTTCAAGAGCATAGATCTTATTTTTTAGTGCATAAGTATCTGAACTCTTTATTTCTAGAACTTTATCACAATAAACAATAGATTCTTCATATTTTTTCAAATAAATTAGAGATAGAGAAATATTTTGAAGTGCAATCATATCATCAGGAGTTTTTTTCAGTAAATTTTTACAATAATTGTACATATCATCGTATTTTCCAGAATTAAACATTCTAGTAATTACATTTGAAGGATCAAGAAGATTAATCATTTTACTATAATTTTATAAAAATCCATTATCTATAACATATTCTACTAAGAGAAAATCTTGAAAAAAGATATTTTTTTATTGATTATTTCAAAGATTTACGAAGTGTTTCGTTCAGTACTCTGGAATAACTATATGATGACTGTTCTTGTGAAATCAGTTTTGCTTGTCTGAGTCTGAGTTTCTTGTCAAGATCTTCGTCGATCATAATTGTAACACGTTTACTCATACATTAGTAATATGAAGTTTGTAATATAACATTTTATGACAAGTTCCAAAAATGGGAACAGATTAACTATGAATAATAGAAATTACTTGATCCATCTTGAATGGTTTGTGAATTAGAGGTATCTGAAGCTTTTCTAATTTTTCCTCAATAGAATAACTTCCATCTGCCGTAATTGCAATAATTTTTGCTTTTGGATCAATTCCTTGAATTTTTTTAATAGCATAAAATCCATTGCCATTAGGCATATTTAGATCAATTAGAACAACATCTGGTTTTGTTTCTTTGAATAATTTAACAGCAGTAACTCCATCAAAACCATTACCAATTACCTTAATGTCATTTTCTTCCAGAAATTCACTGAATAATCTAACTGTGTCTTCATCATCATCTATTACAATTACAGATTTAGCCATCTCTAAATATAGTAAAAAAAGCAGTGCTTTAATATTTTCCATTATTTAGAATTGTTACATGGGAGGTATTGATAAATTAATTTCAGATGTGTTATCTAAAGAAATAAAGAAAAAAATGGATTTAGATACGTTAAAGAAAGTTGAACGGGAATTATTTTTAGATCATGGAATGTCAATAAAACTTTCAATTGAACATTTTCAAAAATTTACAAATATACTTAAAAAAAATTCCCATATAGATGTCAAAAGATTTGAAAAAAATTGTATTGATAAAATTATTAAAGTGAAAAAAAGAGGATAAGTATTATGTAACTATAGTTAATACAGTTGTGTCAGATTCAATTTTAGAATTATTTAGTGAAGCAGAAACAAGAAAAATTATTTCATCTCTTTTAGAAAATGAATATACAATTCCACAGATACTTAAAGAATCTAAAGTTCCTAAAACTTCAGGATATAGAAAAGTTGAAAATTTAATACTTAATGGATTAATTATAGAATCAGGAAAAATACTTAGTGAAAGTAAAAAGATTTCTAAGCTTCAATGTGTTTTTCAAGAAATTAAACTAGATATTAAAAAAGAAAAAATCATAGTTGCTGGAATTATATCTAAAAAAATGTTTGAGAAAAGTACTAGTATGAAATCAGTTATTGAAGTACTAGCCTAGAATTAAACTAGATAGAAATTATTGTTTTACAAGTTCAAGAAGTGCTTGCTTGAAATGTACCTCATCTATCATTTTTCCATCAACTGTTGTAGCACCTTTTCCTTTCTTTGTTGACTTGAGATAGATTTTACAGACTTTCTCTGCCCACAAAATTTCACTTTTGTTTGGATGAAATAATTTGTGTACAACAGGAATTTGATCTGGATGTATGATACTTTTTCCAGAATATCCAAGGCTTTTGCCAATTTTGCAATCTTTTTCTAATCCTTTAGAATCTTTAAGATCTTGCCAAATTGCATCTATTGCTACAACTCCAGCTGCATGTGCATCAACAGGAATTTTGGCTCTTGAATACTTGGCGCCTTCTGATTCTTTTGTATATTCAACTCCTAAATCATTTAACAAATCAAAAACACCAAAAACTACTGCAGAAACTCTTTTTCCAAAAGATGCAATGCTGAATGTGTTAACCACGCCTTCCGCAGACTCGATAGAAGGAATTATTTGAATTGGTTTTATCTTTCTGGTCTTTTCTAATCGTGATAGAATTTTTTCAATTTTTTTTATATCTTTGATATTGTTTACTTTAGGAATAACAATTCCATCAATGCCTGTTTGAACTACTTCTTTAAGATCAGAAGGAATTTTTCCAGATGATGGGGAATTAGTACGAACAAAAATTGAAGGTTCGTATGATTTATGAGATTTTAATGCAGATTTGATTAGTTTCCTTGCATTAGCCTTTTCATTATCTGGAACAGAATCTTCTAGATCAAAACAGACAATGTCAGCCTGTAGCTTTTTTGCTTTTTCAAGAAATCTTGAATTATTTCCGGGAACAAAAATGAGGCTACGAAAAAGCTGTGTCATTAAATGGCTAAACGCCCTCTGGCTTCAGTAAGACTTTGCCAAAGAGGTTTCCCGTTAACATCTTTGTGTGAGCCTCTGCTGCTTCTTCAAATGTATTGGTTGAATCAATTGTTGCTTTGATTTTACCTTGACCCATCCAGTAAAGACCTTGTTCAAGTTCAGCTTTTGTTCCTTGTGTTGAACCTAAGATATTGGTTCCTTTAAAGAAGACATGTCTTAGATCAGTTTGGGCATTGTATCCAGTTGTTGCACCACATGAAACAAGGGTTGCACCATATTTGAGTAAGGTTAGTTGTTTGTTCCAGTGCGTCTCACCAATGTGATCAAAGGAGACATCAATTCCTGGTGCTTCACCTTTCTTCTTTGCTATCTCTTTTGTAATTGCTCTAACTTCTTTATGCCAATCTTCTTTTCTATGATCTACTGCATAATCTGCTCCAAGTGTGAGGCATTTGTCTAGTTTATTTGGACTTGCTGTTGCAATAACATCACAATTGTATAGTTTTGCAATTTGAATACCAAAGCTGCCTACTCCAGAACCACCACCCATAATCAGAACAGTTTGTCCTGGTGTAATTTTGGCTCTTCCAACTAACATATGCCATGATGTCAGTAAAGTCATTGATGCAGCAGCTGCTTGATCATATGATAGTCCTTCCGGAATTTTTGCTACATTAACTTCTGGTAGATGAGTTATTTCAGAAAATGCTCCCCATGTTGGACCAGTCTGAAATCCCCAAATAGTTCTCTTAAGACAATCAAATTCTCTACCATCAGTACATGCTTTGCAAACTCTGCATGACATGTTAGAATGAGAAACTACTTTGTCTCCAACTTTAATATTTTTAACATCATCACCTACTGCGATTACATCTCCTGCTGCATCAGATCCTGATACGTGTGGTAATGGAACAGGAACTGGATTTCCCCTCATTCCCCAAATATCATTAAAATTTATTGCAGCAGATTTAACTTCAAAAACTACTTCATCTGCTTTTGGTTTTGGGTCATCTATATCCTGGACTTTGAGGATTTTAGCAAAATTATCATCTGGTGCGTATTCAGTGTATACAACGGCTTTCATGACTATGTCAACTTTTTTCCCATAATTATATTTTATTGGGATCAGATTCGATTTATCTTAAAATCACGTTTTGGTTGCTGAATAGAGAGCAATATTTGCTTTAGTTGATCATCAGTTATCTGACCTGGAATTTTTCTTTGAGTTGCCATTCCTATAAGATATTGCTCTACAAGATTTGATAATTCTGGTTTTACCATTTTGATATTGTTTAATCGCATTCTAGCTTCTGATGTAAGAATCTGTTTTAGAATCTGTTCTTTTTGTGCTGAAATTTCTGCCTCATTATGTGAATGTTCATGAGGTTCTGTTCCATCATGAGAATGAGGTTCTGTTCCATCATTATGGGAATGTCCATGATATTCAGGTTCATTCGGATTTGGAAAACTCATTTTAAATCTAAGTGTATACTTTCAATTGAGAATTTTCTACAATTAATTCTTTAAGAATTTCTGTTGCTAGTCTATCTAGTTTTTGCATTCCTTGTTTGGAAATAATACGACCCTTCTTCTCAATTTTTTCTACATAACCAAGTTTTTCTAATCCATGAATAGCATTGCGAATAATTGCACCACTAGCATCTTTATGGTGTGCAGCTCCATATCTAGATGGTCTACCGCCACCATAGTCATTTCTTAATTCATTAATTCCAATAGGACCATTAAGGTAAATTTTTCTCATCAATGATGCACATCTAGTATGCCACCATTCTCTGTCTTGTGGTGGTTTATCAGCATGAGCTCCAGTTTTGACAAATGGAATCCATGAAGGTGCAGGAATATCTTCACTCTTTAGGATATCTGCTAGTCTTCCTATCAATACATCTGCTGGTACATCATACACCTTTGCCATAAAGTAAAAAAATTGAGAATCGTCTTATAAATCATTGAGGTATTGTGTCTAGTTTGTTTAACATACTTTAGCATAAAATTGGTAATTTGTATGAGATCTTAGATTTAATCAGATTTTTCAAAAATCTGCATAGGGTTAATGTCAGATCCTGTGCACATATTACTATGCTCTTCAGGATTTAGTGAATAACATACTTTGGGTTTAAACTTAATAATTTGTCCTTCTTTTTCAGACATTTGTTTTACTTCAGTAGATGGGAAAGTAACTCAAATTAGATCAGAAACTATCAATTATTCAATCAAATTATTCCGATAGAAAAAGCTTGATGATAGTGTATCATTTTATCAAATGTGAATCACAACTCATTTGATACC
>JACERO010000044.1 GCA_013911135.1 Candidatus Nitrosopumilus sp.
TACAAACCAATCATATCAATTGAAACTCTCAAATATTTCTTTGTGAAAATGATTGTGTATTATTTTAGAAATAACAAAAATAATTATTTCCTAGAATGTGTAATTTGATGTACTTTCCCATCTACTGGTTTAGGATCTTTTTCTAGTGTTTTCATGTCTAGAATTACAATATCTATTTCTGTTCCTTCATACTCTACTTTTCTTTGACTGTTAATTAGGGCATTAGTTAACAAATAATGCAACAATCCTGTTGCTAAAACCCTACACTTTTATCTTTTTCTCCCAGTGTAATGATTTTATCATAACAATTTGCAATAACATCATCAATTATTTCTGAGAATTTTTTTTCAGAGATTAATTTTTGAATTATTACTTCTGATTTTGACAGGTAATCAAAGAGATAATCTTTGATCGGATTTGGTTCTTCTTGCATTATTTTGAAGTAATTGGATTCCTAATATGAATAATTAGTCTTACCTGAAAGAAGATATACCCGATTGTGTGTATTCTAATTATGAAACCTCAAAATATAGCCAACATTTGTTATGCTCTTCTTGGAATGGGTATTGTTGTGTATGCGATAAATCATTTTGCAACTGCATAGTGATTTAATTATCTAGATATATTATTCATTAAAGACGTACCGTCTTTCACCTTTAGATTCTGTTTCAGTTTTTACATCTATTAAGACAAATTCTTTTTTTGTATGAACCATAGATTCAGCAATGTCTACTTTGTTTTCATGTAGTTTTTCGTATTCTTCCCATGTCAGTCTTTTTCTATTTCCTATTTCTGCTTCCAAGTTCATGTCCTTTACAATTTCTTTGTATTCTGGTTGAATGACTCCACTGAATACCATTGCACTAGCGCCACTACCATATGATCCAAATCCGATTCTCTTTCCTTCTAAATCAATTCCTTTTTGATACTCGAATTCTAAACTACTTCTAAATCCCAAGTACAGTGATGCTGTATACAGATTCCCAATCATACTGGATGCAATAAGTGAACTTGCAAGTTTTGATTCATACACTTCTTGAAATTCAGGAGTTTTTGAAAACAATTTGGTAAATTCGTGGTCTTTTGCCATAAAGTCTGCATCACTTAACACTGATTCAATTGTACCACGTGGGTCTTGTGGTACTGGTTCATCTAATCCTATTTCCTGCAAAATTGTCTTCCATCGTGGAAGTTGACGCCATTCATGTCTAACCATATATGCTAAGGCCTTTTTCCCCATGTTACTATATGGCAAGTGCATGTTGATGTAGTCCATATGATCTAAGATTGTTTCTCCAGGTTCTATTTTGATTAGTCCTGTTGATATTGCCTTTTTCTTATAGGCATCAAGTGCTTTTCTTACTTGAATCATGTAAAGTAAATTAGAATATTGACCATGGACTATTGGTGTCTCTTTTCCAAAAGGTCTGTAAAAGTCATATTCATCTTTAATTGAAGTGGATGTAACTTTAGGATCAAACTCCATTAATCTTGGATTCTCATTGAGAAGCATAACCACTGCTCCTGCTCCTTGGGTCATCTCCCCACTAGAACCCATATCGTATTTTGCAATATCTGATACTACTACTAATGCAGACTTTCCATCTGCTTCGTCAGCCCTAATCCAGTTTGTATTGTCATAAAGAGCATACGAACCACTGACACAAGCAAATTTGGTCTCAATACCTCCACAGTGTTCAAATGCACCTTGACCATAAACTTGCTCTAACATTCCAATAACATAAGAATTCATTGCCTTTGATTCATCAAATGCAGATTCAGTTGAAACATATAATCTTCCAATATCTTCTGGAGATAGTTTGTTTTTTTGCATAATTCTCAAGCATGCATTTGCTGCAAGACATGCTGGGTCTTGATTAGCATCAACAATTGCCATTTGGGAAACTCCTAACCCTTTTTGTAGTTTTACTGGGTCTAAACCTCTAGCTTCTGCAAAATCAGTTGCATCGATATACAATCTAGGGATGTATATTGCAATATCATCTATACCTGCTGCCATAAGCTTGGCTCCGATGGTTCACTAATAAGGATATCATGTTAATTCTAACTAACTAGGAATGAATTTTTAGCAGTTTCTTGTTCTTTTTTCGCTATTTGATCGCTAATTTTTTTATTTTTTTAGTTCTATTTCAAAAATCTTTTCAAATGCCTCAAATGGTTGTGTTCCAAAAATTCGTGTAGTTTTATCATCAGGACCAATAACAAAAAATGCAGGCGTTTCTGTTATGCCAAGATTTTTTGCATCTTCATTACTGGCAAGAATCTTTTGTGAATGATATCCATTTGTCACACATTCTGACCATTTATCCATATCTGAATCAATCTCTTGAGCAAACTTTACAAGATTTTCAGAAGATGCCCATCCATTGTTTTCTCCAGTCCAATTAGAATACAAAATATTATGATATTCCCAAAACAATCCTTGATCATTTGCACAATGTGCGCCGTGTGATGCTCTTATCGAGTCAGGTCCAATTATGTTATAGTCTTTGAAAATCATTTTGACTTTTCCTGTTTCTACATAGTTTTTCAAAATATCATCTTCAGTTGAATGAAAGAAAACATTGCAGAAATGACATTGGTAATCTCCAAACTCCACTAATGTAACTGGTGCATTAGGATCTCCAAGTATTGGTGAACCATTTGCTAAAAATGTCTCCATGGTAATCTTTGCTGGTCCAAATTCTTGAATAGTTGAGGCTGGTTCTATTACAAGTTCTGCCTCATTTGAAATTCCATCAAACCCAATAAATGCTATAATTATTACTATTGATGCAATTGTAGCACCAATTGCAAGAGATGGACCATGAATCAATGAACATTAAATTTTTTTTAACACATTTAGTCTTTTGTACATGGGTCATTAATCAAGTGTTGGTGCACTCACACTAAATATTTGTAATATTTTTGATGTTTTTGAATTTTCATTTTCTGCATCTATGGTTACAACAAGTTCTCCTACCGTATATTTTGGAACAAAAAATTCAACTTCAAATAATCCATACCATTAGTAATTCCATCCGTAGAATAATATTCTTGATTTTTATTATCTATCACTAAAACTTTGATATTAGTATTTGGAACTAACCCATAATTTTGATAAAACTCATTAAATTTGTTTTGTTCTTTATCGTAAATTTTAATATCTATACGTGCAAAATTATCTTCATAAATTCTTTGTGTGTATTGAACTATAATTGAAATATCCTGATTTTTTTCAACAATTTCTTCTTCTTGAATTATTTTTTCTTCAAAATCCAAATCAACAAATTCACTTTCTATGAAAATCATACCATGTGTGTTTATTTCATCCTCTAAAATTTTTGAATGTGTTATGTATGGAAATCCTTCAATTGCTTGTCCTGAAACTCGAATAATATCTCCATTAAAAAACTCTCTAATGGTAATTTCATTACTAATATGAAACTGATTTTCAGACGTCTTGAGTTCACCTGTTTGTAAAAATTCAATATCAATAAGAGGATCTACTTGCAGTAGATGGGAAAGTAACTCAAATTAGATCAGAAACTATCAATTATTCAATCAAATTATTCCGATAGAAAAAGCTTGATGATAGTGTATCATTTTATCAAATGTGAATCACAACTCATTTGATACC
>JACERO010000071.1 GCA_013911135.1 Candidatus Nitrosopumilus sp.
ATTGATACATACCCAACAAAAATTTTGCAATTACTTGCAGAAGGCGGAATTCAATATGAAATTAGATATTATCCTAAACAGAACAGTACATTACTTAGAAAAATCAAAAAAGATGTAAAAAAACAGATTTCAGATGAAAACTCAATAGAATATTGGTCTAAAGTAAAATCATTATTTGCAGAACAGGAAGGTGGTGATTGGAAAGATTATGGATCTGGTTTTAGAGTTAAAAGAAAAGAATTAAACAGATTGCTTGATCTAGGCTCAGAGATCTTAAATTAAAGGAGTTATAAAATTTAGAATATGAAATTTATAAAAAATCTTTCTACAAGTGAATCTAAATACAAGTATGTGGGATTACCAAAAACAATCAGAGATGAATTTCCTGTAAAAGATGAAATTTTTAAACTAAAATTTAAAGGGAAAATCTACGACATGAAAGTAAATAACAAAGATTGCATTATGCTTACACAATTGTATGAAAAACATCAATTTGTAGAAGATGATGAAATAACCATTGTTGAAGACAAAAGAGATATTTTTGAATTCACTGTAAACTAACTCATCATCCTAACTGACCACTCTATCACCCAAATTTACCAGCAGTTGAGAAACCGCCTAGTTTTGACCAAAGTAAAAGATATGATGAAAAATCATCCCATAAAATTGGAATTTTCTCAATAATTGGAAAAAATATCAAATTGCATTTTTTGCATTCTAAAATCCCTTTTTCAATTTCTTGATCAACTTTGAATACATCTAATTCTAGTTTAGAACCACATCTAACACATCTAAGGAATTTAGTACTAGATTCTAGCATTTCAGATAACAAATCAATTATTTGTAAACTAATAATTTTTTTGATACAAAAAACTAAGATAATGTTAAATGTAGTATTTTTTGATTTTATTCAAATTGGGAGAATTTCAAGAGTTTGCAGAAGCCCTATTTGATCAATTATCAGTTGAAATTGATGAAGAAAAAGAGATTACAGAGTTAGCAATCAAAGCCAAAGAAGGCATTGCAGATAAAGTACAATTCAAAGAATTAGAAAATATTGCTAAAGAAATTTTTCCAATTTTCAAAGGTAAGATAGAAGAATATCTAGGTGTTAAAGTTTCTGATAATCTACAGCTAAAATTTCTAGAATTAATAGATTTGAAGAAAATGAAAGGAGACAAAGTCTTTGCAGACAAAGATGCAAAAGAGTTTGTTACAGAATTATTTCACGCAGTTGCAAAAGAAGATCTAAAAAAGATTGCAGAATTAATGGAACAAGATACTACAAAGTATTTGGTATATTCAACATATGCAATTCAATACATCTCAAAAATTACAACAACATATGGAGATTATCTTGATTCGGTAATTTATTTAAACAAATTCATTTTATCAAAATATCCACAGATAATTCTACATAAACAAGGAGAACCATACGAATCAAGATTTGAAAATGTAAATTCTGGATATCGAGGTGCAGTAAAGATGACAGTATTAGAGGAATTAATTCATTCGGCACAAGGAAATCTACAACAAGTAAACAAGGATGCTGCAATGCAAGTAAACAAAATCAATGAAGAACTAGCAAGTATAATTTTGTCACTTGATATAGATACAGTCAACAATCTTTCAGAATATTGCCAGTTACAAGCAGTACCAGATAATTTTCCATTTGCAAAAAAAGCAAATCTATTTTTCTTTTTGAATCCAGATCATTTTCTAATTGAACAGATTGGGCCAGATGTTATGACATTTACACATGTAGAGATAGATCCAAAAATAGGAGAATTAATTCCACAACTGTTAGGTATCTACAAGAAATGGCTTGTTCCAATTCAGCAACACCATGCAGCATTTACTGCTATGGAAGGAATGGCAAGTTTTGCAATTGAGAATATCTTAAAAGATGATGAAGATTTTCAAAATTATCTTACCACGTTTATGGGAACAGATTTCTCATCATATCAAGTCAGAAAGAACATGGGAAAAGACTTTACCAAAATAGTATACAAAAAACTAGGTAAAGACACATTCAAAAAAATGATTGAAATTCCCCCAAACACCAGAGAGCTCAAGGATCCTCAATTATACCTCAAAAAGATGAGTTTATAATAATTGGAAGAAGAGTTTGATCCATTTGTTGCAGAATGGCTTTCATCTGTTAAAAATCCAAATTTCAACCTAGTTGAAAAATGTCTAAAATTTGCTCAGATTTTAGAATATCCAAATCTAGATGTAGAGCAATACATCCAGAAAATAAATCGAATAGGAATGTCTCTAAAAGAATCAATTAGTGATGTTAAAAATCCAACATATCTAATTTCAATGTTAAATGAACATCTCTTTGAAAATTTAGGCTTTAGTGGAGATGATGATGATTACTATAATCCAAAGAACAGTTTTCTAAATGAAGTTATTGATAAAAAATTAGGTCTCCCCATTACTATCTCAATTCTTTATGTTGAAGTTGCAAAGTTTATTGGGTTAGATCTGAAAATTGTTAGATTTCCAAGTCATATTCTAGTAAAATATAATGAAGAAATAATTTTAGATCCATTTCATGATGGAGAACCATTAGATGTAGATGACTTGCAACAAATTCTAGATGTTAATTTTGATGAGCAAATAAAGTTTCAACCAGAATTCCTTGATGAGATAAAACCAGAACAAATTCTTTTGAGAATGACTCGTAACTTAAAAAATTCTTATGTACAATCATTTGTTTATGACAAAGCACTTCGATGTACTAACATAATTTTAGCAATTGAACCTGAATCTCCAGAAGATATCAGAGATAAGGGAATTATAGAAGAAAGATTACACAATTCTGAAGTTGCATTAAAATATTTGAATAAATATTTAGAAATTAATCCAAACGCAGAAGATATTGATTTTATTTTAGAAATGATAAGAAGTATAAAGACTAAAAATTAGTCAATGATTGATTCTATTTCTTTTCCTTTCTTGATCAATGATATTTCATGACGAGCAATTTTATTTCTTATTGCTCCTTTGAGAATATCTACTTCACTTCTGAGTAATGCAATTTCGTCTTCAAGTTTTGCAACTCGTTCATAGATTGTTTCAGCTTCTGTACTCATAATTATCTATCAACAAAAAATTGTCTTAAAAAGCTATTGGTGAATTTGTTAATTGGTAGGCTCCGCTTTTTGAATTATATTTCAAATTCTTGGCGACATTTCTCGCATTTTCCTCGCTCTTTGCCAGGTGGACCAAGAAGGAATACTTTACCTATTGTTCTACACATAGGACACATTCCAGTTGTTGCATTTTTAGGACCAGTCCTAATAATTTTTTGAGTTTTTCTTCGTCCCATGAAAAAACTTTGATGACCGGTCTATTAAGTTTATTTTAGGTAATACCTACTCATTTGGAACAGGTTTTACAAGCATTTTTACCAGCATTTCAAAGATATTTTTATTTCTGTTGTTGAATCGAAACTCTATTTCTTTGAGATATGGATGAAAATCTTTACTTTGGTCAAAACTAGGCGGTTTCTCAACTGCTGGTAAATTCGGGTGATAGAGTGGTCAGTTAGGGTGATGATAAAATTATGACTATAATCATTTTTTATCACCATCTAACAATTTTTTCAAGCC
>JACERO010000023.1 GCA_013911135.1 Candidatus Nitrosopumilus sp.
CAAATTGTTATTAGTTGATAGAGAGTTTTTTACAGCTGGAATAATTTCTGTGATAAAACAAAAACACTTGAAATTTCTAATGCCTGCAAAAAAGACTCCAAGAATTAAAGATGCCATTTTACAATATGTTAATGGAGATAGAAAATCAATTTCAAATTGTATGATACAATCCGCATCAGGGCATGTCGAGTCATTTACTCTAGTCATTTTACCAAACAAGAATGCAAGAAAAAAATCAAATCTTACAGACCAGTACATTACATTTGCAACAAATATTTCACCAAAAGAAATATCACACAACATACAATCCATTCCAACTGATTACAAGCAACGGTGGGGAATAGAGACAGGTTATGCCTGCATAGGAAGATTCAGACCAAAAACTATAGTTCAAACCAATCCATAAGGTTGCTATACTTTTACTATTCATTAATTTTGTACAATGCATGGATTATTACAAATTTGATAATATCTGAAGAATCGGATATACAAAATTACAAACCAATCATATCAATTGAAACTCTCAAATATTTCTTTGTGAAAATGATTGTGTATTATTTTAGAAATAACAAAAATAATTATTTCCTAGAATGTGTAATTTGATGTACTTTCCCATCTACTGATTAAGGATTAATGTCCATCTTGCCAAATTTGCCTTTGGTTAGAGATACGTCTCCTTTGAACTCATTGGTGTATCCATTTGTAATGACAATTTTGTCTCCAACATTTACTGCTTTGATGTCGTCACCCCACAATGTGAGTTTCATTTGGTCATCTTCGGTTTCACCATTAGCGATAACTGCATCGCAGACATCAATTGTTCCACCGCTTTTGAGATTTACAGTTCTTGGATCTCCTTTACTTTTAACTTCAGCTTCAACATTGACACCACTTCGCATTTTTTTTGCTTCTGAAATTGGTATGAATTCTGACATGTATTTTTGAACCAAATTCACACAATTATAAGCTTTGTTAAAAAATCTAAAAATAACAGATCACTTTTTGATATTTTCATAATAGTAATTGAAAAATATCGGTCATTGTCCAATCTCATTGCAGAGGTATCGAAGCCCGGTCAACCGAGAGGGACTCAAGATCCACAAAATAGGAAATCCCTTCTCTCAGGAGTTCGTGGGTTCGAATCCCACCCTCTGCACTAAATTTTAATCAAAATTATGATATTTCTAAAATTTTTAGTAATAATGTGACTAGTACCTATACTTTGGAAACAGAATGACTTGAGATTTGTTTATGTATTTCAGCCACATTTTCGTCCTTAAATGATAGATTGCATCTAAAACACTTCCAAACTACCTCGGACATGGTTATATATAGGCACAAATCACTTATAAGGATATTGGATAATTGATCCACTTTGTTACAATACATGATGAATCATTGTTTGGAAAAACATGTAATTTTTTTAATTTTTTAGATCATAATGAGTTTTTTCCATGACTACCTCTTAAATCCAAGGATTTAGAAACAAAAAAAGCAACATTATCTTAGAAAGATGTTAGATATTTTTGAAATTTTTGGACAATATTCGTATTTTGGGATTTTTCTTGTTCTGATTGGTGTAAATGCTTCGCCAATTTTGATGCCACCTAGTTGGATAATCTTAACATCATTTTATCTTCTTGATCCTAACTTGAATATTGTTCTTCTTGCTGTAGTGAGTGCAACTGGAGCAACTATTGGGAGATTTTTTCTAAAAAAAATTAGTGGTTATTTTAGACGATTTGTTGCAGAAGAGCAAAAATCTAATCTTGATATGATTGGAGATTATCTTAATCATAAAAAGTACGGTTATGTTATCGCCTCTTTTCTATTTGGTGCTACTCCACTTCCAAGTAACATGTTGTTTATCACCTATGGATTAATGCGTGCCAAAAGTATTGGGATCTATATTGGATTTTGGTTTGGCAGAGTTCTTTCATATATTGTTATGATATATTTTGGAAATGCAGTCTTGACACCTTTTCTGGAAATCTTCGAGGATCGTCTTACTGGAATTTTATTAATTGACGGTGTAGGAATTGGAGTGGTTGTTGTTTTTGCATCAATAAACTGGCCCATTTTAATTACTCAGAGAAAAATAAAATTTGTAAAACCAAAACTGTGGAGATTCTAAATGAAAGTTCTTGATTCTTTAAAGAAGAAAGTAAAAAAAATTCTAGAAAATGATTCTGCACACGATTTTGAGCACACCATGAGAGTATACAAAAATGCTCAAAAAATATGTAAAAAAGAAAAAGCAAATGAAAAACTAGTTCTAAGTGCTGCATTATTGCATGATATAGTGTCATATCCAAAATCTGACAAACGCTCAAAAACATCCTCAATTAAAAGTACAAAAAAATCAAAAAAGATACTTGAAAAACTCTATTTCACTAAAGAAGAAATTATAATAATTTCTGATGCAATAAATGATCATAGTTTTTCATGAAACAAAATTCCTAAAACACTTGAAGGGCAAATACTTCAGGATGCTGATAGACTAGATGCATTGGGGGCAATAGAATTGCACGAGTTTTTGCCATTGGAGGCTCACTAAAAAGACCATTTTACAATATTGATGATCCTTCCTGCAAAAGACGAATTCCTGATGATCACACCTGGACAGTTGATCATTTCTTTGCAAAATTACTTAAACTCGAATCATTAATGAACACAAAATCTGGAAAAATAGAAGCAAAGAAGAGAACTAGAATATTAAAAGAATTTTTGAATCAATTAAAACAAGAAGTTTCGTGATAGGTGAGTCTAAAATAAGAAAAAAATTATAATTTTCATGTGCCGTGTAGGCACAAAAATAGATAACTCCCATGCATAATAACTCGATTTCCACTGACAGTGTTTCTATTCCACCCAATCTCGTGATGAGGAGGAATAAGTTCTACTAGTATTGTCCGCACCAGCACAGAATTCAGGTTTATCGTATAGTTTTGTAGAAGAAAATCCTACTATGATTTCAGTTCTCAGTAGATGGGAAAGTACATCAAATTACACATTCTAGGAAATAATTATTTTTGTTATTTCTAAAATAATACACAATCATTTTCACAAAGAAATATTTGAGAGTTTCAATTGATATGATTGGTTTGTAATTTTGTATATCCGATTCTTCAGATATTATCAAATTTGTAATAATCCATGCATTGTACAAAATTAATGAATAGTAAAAGTATAGCAACCTTATGGATTGGTTTGAACTATAGTTTTTGGTCTGAATCTTCCTATGCAGGCATAACCTGTCTCTATTCCCCACCGTTGCTTGTAATCAGTTGGAATGGATTGTATGTTGTGTGATATTTCTTTTGGTGAAATATTTGTTGCAAATGTAATGTACTGGTCTGTAAGATTTGATTTTTTTCTTGCATTCTTGTTTGGTAAAATGACTAGAGTAAATGACTCGACATGCCCTGATGCGGATTGTATCATACAATTTGAAATTGATTTTCTATCTCCATTAACATATTGTAAAATGGCATCTTTAATTCTTGGAGTCTTTTTTGCAGGCATTAGAAATTTCAAGTGTTTTTGTTTTATCACAGAAATTATTCCAGCTGTAAAAAACTCTCTATCAACTAATAACAATTTG
>JACERO010000090.1 GCA_013911135.1 Candidatus Nitrosopumilus sp.
CAAATTGTTATTAGTTGATAGAGAGTTTTTTACAGCTGGAATAATTTCTGTGATAAAACAAAAACACTTGAAATTTCTAATGCCTGCAAAAAAGACTCCAAGAATTAAAGATGCCATTTTACAATATGTTAATGGAGATAGAAAATCAATTTCAAATTGTATGATACAATCCGCATCAGGGCATGTCGAGTCATTTACTCTAGTCATTTTACCAAACAAGAATGCAAGAAAAAAATCAAATCTTACAGACCAGTACATTACATTTGCAACAAATATTTCACCAAAAGAAATATCACACAACATACAATCCATTCCAACTGATTACAAGCAACGGTGGGGAATAGAGACAGGTTATGCCTGCATAGGAAGATTCAGACCAAAAACTATAGTTCAAACCAATCCATAAGGTTGCTATACTTTTACTATTCATTAATTTTGTACAATGCATGGATTATTACAAATTTGATAATATCTGAAGAATCGGATATACAAAATTACAAACCAATCATATCAATTGAAACTCTCAAATATTTCTTTGTGAAAATGATTGTGTATTATTTTAGAAATAACAAAAATAATTATTTCCTAGAATGTGTAATTTGATGTACTTTCCCATCTACTGAATATTGTAAACATCTTCAAGCAGTTGACTTTAAAATACAACAAGATAGAAAATTTGATGAAATAAGAGAGGACACTAAGGGTTAATCAGAAAGGACTTGTTACTATGAGCATGAAGTGTAGATGTGGATCTGACGATAGACTAGAGAGAGCAAATGGGATGATAGTTAGAGTGTCAGATGGAAAGCAACATTTGTGCGAGTATCAGATTGGTCATACAGAGAATTCAATCTTTGATCAAAAGAAACTAGATGAAATTGATGAATGCCTTGAGCGACTTTGTAATTGAAGGAATAATAACTGAAAAACTAACCATTGATGGTATGACACCCAATCCTGCAAAAGTTGGGATGTATATGAAGTTCATTTATGATAAGATAGTTTAGGATATGTATTTTTCAATAAACGTTTATATCCATAATTTCGAGTGCTAATTTATGGTACTTTTTGAGGCAATTATGTTAGTTTGTTTTGGTGTCGCTTGGCCATTTTCAGTATACAAATCTTACAGATCAAAAACAAACAAAGGAAAGAGTGTTTACTTTATGATCATAATATTTGTTGGTTACGTATCTGGAATAATTCACAAGTATTTTTTTAATTACGATGAAGTAATTATTTTGTATGTGATAAATGTTGTAGTAATTGCTATTGACATTATTTTGTTTTTTGTAAATAAAAGACGTGTGAAAAATAATTCTTAAATATTTTAGATGTAATATTGTGAAATGAATTAGGACTAAGATGTAATTCATCTGCTAGCAGTTTGATGCATAAAAAAATAGATGATTAAATCCTTTTACAAATATTTTCTAATTTTAATATCATTTGTGAGGATGTTTTTCCACACCACATTTCACACACATCTCAGAGTGATCATTATTATCTTTGGTACATTGGCATTTCTACATAAATCGTATTGTAATTAATAATTTAAAAATGGTTTGTAGATTAATGCCATGCAGAGTTTGAGATTATATATTTAAGTGTATTATTCATAAAAATTTAAGTTTTTTTTGTTATTTAAAATGGATCAATAATTAAATAAAAAAGAAAAGGAATTACATTCCTTTTGGTAAGAATTTCCAGAAGTGTGTCAACTCTCTTTCAATTATAACATCAATGTCATAATCAAAGACAATAGAGCCCTTTATATTACAGTATTTGAGAGACTTTACAAATTCTGCTGGTACAAAGTCAATCACCCACACTACATGATATCCAATTATTTGAGCCCTTGATGTCCAAGGTTCTTGCCAAATTGGCACTAGTGTTGGTCTTACGATTGATTTGATACCCTGTATCTCTTTTATGATAACTGTACAATCACCAGTCGCAATTGACTCTGGTACAATTATGTTTTCTTGTGGAGTAGTAAATGCTGCATGTTGGAAAAATGGACTTCTAATCTCTCTGTACCACCCATTCCAAATCTTATCTGTGCCTATTGTGGTAAAGCCATTTCTTTGTGGTTCATCGCCTTGGGCCAATAAAAGGCATGTCTTGTCTGGGTTGGTAGCATCAGTCTGCGCCTGTTGTTTGCATCTCGATGTTTGCTTTGATCTCTATCATGTTGTAGTTTGTGTCAAGTAAATTTTTTGCATTTACTGCAACTGTTGGATCAGTGCATCCGTCTCTTACACAAACATTCAGTGCATCGTTGATCATAACCATCGTATCATCATAACCTTTTGAGATCTCCATCGTATCAGGTACATTGTTAGTTTGTAAGATTATTGGTCTACCATATAGTAGATTTTCAGCCTGATCAATATTTTCTTGTTGTACTTCTGCTGCAATTTGTGAGTCTACGAGATTTTCCTGAATTTGTGTTGTGATTGTTGTCATAGAATCAAATGGTACTGCTGCCTCTGCTTCTTCAATCGTGTTTGTGGTTATGACCACAACACCTAAAGTTGAAGTTACAATTGCAAAAAGTACATAGATTCCTACTTGTTGTTTTGTATTCATATTATTGTAATATATTGTAAGGTAATACCTACTCATTTGGAACAGGTTTTACAAGCATTTTTACCAGCATTTCAAAGATATTTTTATTTCTGTTGTTGAATCGAAACTCTATTTCTTTGAGATATGGATGAAAATATTGTTTGGGAACTCCTCTATAATGATACATCCAAGTTTTAGCATAACTCCAAAACCCTTCCATTCCATTGATGTGAGCATCACCTCTTACATACTCATCCATCCCATGAGATACGACCTTGTGCTTTCCCCTCATTATCAAAGATGCATATGCAGTGTAATCATTCGTGTAATACAGTGAACCTTTTCTAGTGTGTTTTTTGATTAATTCCATTAGAGTATCGTATTTTCTGTCAGGTACTGGAAACGTCATGACATGTCCGTTTCTCTTGTATATTCCAAACACTAACGTCTTGCCTTCAGCACCCCAACCACGCTTTCCTTTACGATGACCGCCAAACATTGCCTCATCTAATTCTAATTTCCCAGACAGTCTGAGATTAATCATTGATGAGTCATAGATTGCTTCTCGAAATATTCTAAATACATGCTCTATTGTTTTGAGACTGATCTCTGTATAGAACGTATTCTGTATGCAGGAACTCCAAGCGAGAACAAGTAGAGAAGATATACAATTGTATTTGGAGGAATTCTAATTTTTCCAAGATATGTT
>JACERO010000089.1 GCA_013911135.1 Candidatus Nitrosopumilus sp.
TGCCAGGTAACACTTGTTGCATATCTCTTTAGGCAAGTGTTGCTGGGGTATGCAAACAACTCTAGGCTACAGTTCTTCACACCTGCAGTTCTTCACACCTGCAGTTCACACCTGCATGCAGTTCACACCTCCAGAACCAGTCAGGGGCACCTCAGCCTTGAGTTCTAAAATATAAAGCCTCCCTACCCTAGACAGGCATCAGCCACCATCACTGCAGCCTTTCCTTTTGCCTTGTATACGTAGCTCTTCACCAAAGGGAAGCTCTGAGTCTCCTATGTATATGGAAGGCTCTTAATGCAGCAGCCTTTTTATACCAGAGGATATGGAAACTAGTAGTTACCCCTACAGTTCTTCACACCTGCAGTTCACACCTCCACCACTCAGGGGCAGGGACCTCAGTCTTGAGTTGTGAAGGAAAATATTTGCTGGAAAGTGTGTAGTAGTCACCAGGGAGGAAGCTCTCCCCAGCAGTAGCTACTGGGCAAGGAGATAAGCCACCTAGCTATCTGCCTGGTAGCTACCCCAGCAACACTTGCCTAGTGTTACCTGAGGAGAGCTTCCCTCCCAGTGGCTATATCTCCCTGCAACACTTGATACCTGGGAGAGAGCTTCTTTCCAAGTGGATTTCTCCCTGCAACACTAGCCTGGAGAGATGCCACACCTTAGCAGGAGGCTCTGGAGGTGTTAACTGCAAGTGTAGGTGACTATAGAAATAGATAATTGTTCGATCCGTTTGGCGATCCGTTTTCCAGTCCGTTCACGTTTTAGTCACGTCCAGCCCCCCTCCCCCATAGATTTTTCATGGCTATCATAATAATTATAATTATGCATGGTGGTCAGGCCTGGCAAGGAAGGTCATGCATGCCCGTTTGAAGTGTTTGGTGACAACAAATTTGGCTTGAACACCTACTCCCAGGTTAGGGCAACACTCACAATTACTATCTCAGGTGTGGTTAAAGCTATTCACACGCTATTGCCCCAACCACATGGTCAACACATAGCATGTGAATAATAGCCCTAACCATGAGATATTATGAGTCTTGCACTCTTAATATTGGTATTAAAGCAGTAGCTGTTCAAGCCTGATTTGGACGGATATTCTTCTTGGCCAAACTTATTAATTCAAATGATGTATCTAGGCCTAGTTAAGCTATAAAATCATTTAAAGGGTCCACCACAAAGTATCATCAAGGGCGTATCGACCCCCGGAGGGGGGAGAGGGCATGCAACTCCCATAGAGCCTGTACAGAGGGCGAAATGCTAGTTGATTACAAAATTTTAATCAAATGCGTGGGCGGGCGGCAAAGTAGGCCGTTCTGTCTTCACTGATCTTCAAGCTGTTTGGGCTCTAGAGTTCCTTGGTGAGTTCTGTAGCTTAGCTAAAGGTTTTGGTCCATTTTGAGGGGTGTTTTGGGAAAGCCTTGAAGAAAAGAGGGGTTCTATTTTTAGTATCAACTAGCATTTCGCTGTCTGTGTATTGGCTGTATGGGCCTTGCATGCCCTCTTCTCGTCTATACGCCCTTGATATCATGGAAGCACCAGCACAATCCCAAGCACGACCGAAGTCCGCCAGTGTTATTCCCTGGGAACCCGGACTAGATATTTCACTGGAAGAGGTCGGGAGAAGGAAAAAAGGTACCTTGATTAGGACAAGCCACATGGGTACCAAGTAAGGCCAGAGACACTCGATTTAACACCACCATTGATTTTTGCTGATGATAAATCGCCGCAACAAGACTATTCCGGCTGAATAGCCATTTAGTTATACCTCAAATATGGTACGTTAGCTATTCAAAATAGGCATGGCCTGTATGGCCTTCACCTTATTTTTCCCTGCGAGGCTTATAATTAGCAGCAACCATCATGAAGAATCTATTCAGAAACCAAGCTCACCTGAATACAATACCTGGGCCACAACTAACAGCCAGGTGAACCAGAACAATTCAAAATAAATGCTCAGGCAAGCTAAATATCAGCAACAGCTGCTAAAGCCTATTTTTGTGTACATATCACCACCTGTTAATAACCTCTGACTGCATGAACTATCACCACAAAATCCTTTCCTAAAAATATATAATTATACCAAGAAACACAAACTGGTTTGGTCACTTACCATTCAACATTTTACATGCAACTATCCTTTGTTCTGCTGAATGCATGCATGGTGTCCTTTCAATATTTTACATGTACGTACCTTTCTTTTGTTCTGCTGAATGATGCAGGTCTGACAGTTCACATGACATTGTATATACGGGCTATATTGACGAGCCAAGACCCATGGAAGGAGGGGAGACTGGAGTCTGCATGTACCAAATACACCTTTTCTCCCCTAGCTCCTCCCTCTGGAGGTAAGTGGCCGGGACTTTAAACATTCAATAACAAACCCTCCAAAGTCTGGAGGTTAATCTTGTTGAGCAAACTTCCCATAACCATGTCTACGGCCTCACGAGTGCTGTTACTCCCAAGCCCACGAGCAGCCAAGTTTTTGCATGAGGAGGGAGCAATGGGAGACAGGTAACTAAGGAAGGGTCGAGGAAAGGAGGACTGAATGCATGCTTGAGAGGGCATGGGAGGGAGAAGTGCATGGAGGAAGGGGGAAGGTGAGGGTCTTTACATATACAGGTTAGCAGTTATGTCTACAGGCAAAAAGGCTCAGGGAAGAGTAATTATTTATAGAAACACAATAGGATCAGGGTCGAAAAGATTGCAGCCCTTTATAAAAGTTTGGTACAGCCCCCCTCGGACGTGACTAAAACGCAGAACGGACTGGAAAACGGATCGCCAAACGGATCGAAAAAAACATAGTTCTATAGTCACCTACACTTGCAGTTAACACCTCCAGAGCCTCCTGCTAAGGTGTGGCATCTCTCTAGGCTAGTGTTGCAGGGAGAAATCCACCTGGAAAGAAGCTCTCCCCCAGCCCAGGTATCAAGTGTTGCAGGGAAATATAGCCACTGGGAGGGAAGCTCTCCTCATGCCAGGTAACACTTGTTGCATATCTCTTTAGGCAAGTGTTGCTGGGGTATGCAAACAACAGTTCTTCACACCTGCAGTTCTTCACACCTGCAGTTCACACCTGCATGCAGTTCACACCTCCAGAACCAGTCAGGGGCACCTCAGCCTTGAGTTCTAAAATATAAAGCCTC
>JACERO010000008.1 GCA_013911135.1 Candidatus Nitrosopumilus sp.
TGGTGCAATAGTACTCCATTGAAGATCTGACATTTCTTTATGAATCATGTAAAAGATTTGAAGATGTCATTGTTAGATCTGTATTATCATCAAATGTTTACAAAATGATCTGTTTTAGGATGAGTTCAGAGTATCGCGTGTTTTGGGTAACGCCGGACTGAATCTAGATAATGGTCCAAGAACAAACCCATGATGGCGTTTACAGGTGAAAGCCCGTAACGCCACTCTTTTCATTAAACAAAATTAATTTTTGAAATCTCTTCGTGTACTGCATTAATGGCTTTGCTTATGTTATTTTCTGCATCTTCTACAACAATAATTATTCGTGATGTCTCTTCTTGTGCATCTATATTCAAAATGTTTAATCCTGACTCACCAATCTTTGTACTAGTTCTTGAAACAACTTGTTGAACCCTCCACATCTCATCACCAATTAACGTTATTACTCCTCTGTTGTATGTAATTGTAGCAAGAGAATCAAATCCTAACAAATATTTTTCATTTCTTTTAACATAATCTCCATCTAAGAATAATATTCTAGAAAATTCAATTCCATCTTTTGTAAATGGTGATAAAATTATAAATTCACTGTAACGTTTGTCTTTTTCTAATGATGTTAACAATTTTTGAATACAGCTTGTTTCAATTCTAAAAATTGAACAATTTTCTTTTCCTGTAACTATCTTAATTGGGTGTCCCTTCTGTTCATCTAACACTCTCTTTATTGTAGTTATTTTTTCTGGATTTTTCATATTTGTAATAGTAATTAGCATATCTACTCCATTTTCTACAATTTCTTTTATTGCAATGGGATCCAAAATTTTCATTCCAAACATTCCTGCTAATCTGGCTTCATTGTATGACAATTGAGATACTTCACTTAATCCTGATTCCACAATTTTTGGATCTGCAGAAACTACTGCACTGTCTTTCTCAAAGTCTATACTAGTTTCATATTTTTTGTGAAATAATATTCCCAGATCTGCAGCAGTTCTATCTGAGCCTCCTCGCTCATATGTAGTTGTAACACCATCTACTGTTTTTCCAATAAATCCCCCAATTGTAACTACTTCATTCTCTTCTAGTAATTCTACTGTTTTATCCATCCTTTCTCTGGATTCTGATGTAAGAAAATTTGTTGATTCTATGTTGTTATCTGTGATAATTGGCCAATCATCAAATCCTACAGCATCTGCTTTTATGTCATTACTTCTTAGAATATAGTTCATCACATGAGACATCAAAACCTCACCTGAAAATGCTAATACCCTTGAACGTATCTCCTCTGCAAATTCTTTACTTTCAACTGCCTCATCTAGTGCTTTTTGTGCCTTTTCTAAATGTGAATTAATAGTATTTTGACAATTGTCTTTATTTTCTGAATTTACCATTTCTAGAATTTTTTGATAAGTTGATTTTACAATATCTAAGGATGGGGTTTTTCCGCTCTCTGCATTTTCTCCTTGCTCTAAAATCACATCAGTAAGAGAACGTTTTTTTCCATCATGCATTGTTAATGGAGCTGAAAAAACAGCAATTACCTTGAAATCTTTCTTCAAATCATTAATTCGTTTAACAATTTCTGTAATGGAGGCTCCATCTGGACCTATTGCGCTTCCACCAAATTTGATTACTACTAGCTTGGTCATGGTACCTTATCAAAATCAAATAACTATCTATTAAGCATTTGATCGTTAATTCATCAATTTTCTAATAATATCTGATGCATTTTTTGCACCATTTGTGTTTACTTGATTTCTTTTCTCTTCAAGTTTTTCTAAAATTAATACATCAAGTCTATTAACATCATCAAAAACAAATCCCTCTTCTTTTGCGTTATCTTCTTGCTCAAAATGACCCTTTATGGGAATAAATATTGCAGGTGTTCCATAAGCATTAGCCTCATCTATTGTTGATTTTCCAGCAAGAGAAATTAATAAATCTGCAGCAAAAATTAACTCGTGTAAATTATCTACAAACCCCAAATTTTTAACATTTTCAAATTTTTTACTAACTGCTGGACCTGACACTAGAACTATTTCTATATCTTGATTGATTTTTGAAACAGATTCTAATGCTTTTTTGATAAGAAACATTCCCGCATTAGTTCCCCCAATTGAAATAACTATTGTTATTTTCTTAAATGAGAATTTTTTTTGTAGTTCTTCTCTTGAAAACTTTGTTTGTCTAACTATTGGTCCTACTCTTTTAATATTATCTTGATCATTTCCATTTTCAGGAAGAATTACAATATCACATTTTTTAACAATTTCTAGCATTGATTTGTTCATCTTTTTTTCAATTAATGATGCTAATCCTGTAGTGAAATGAGTCTCTAAAACATCTGTGACAAGTACTGTTGGAATTTTCATTTTTTGTGCAACAGTTAATGATGCAAAATCCTCATCACTAATCACCAAACTTGGATTATCTTCTTGAATAATTCTCTGTGAAATTTTTTTACAGTCTTTATAGTATTGAAAATAATTCCACAACCATTTTGCTGGACTCTTTAATGTACCATTTTCAACAATAAATGAAGGTGGATTGTACACATCTTGTACTTTAAAATCTAAATTTTTTAGAATTTTTGCAGCTCCACTACCTGTTACAAAGTTGGTTGTTATGTTTTCAAAATTATTTACAATTGCAATATCTCGAGTAACATGACCTAATCCAATTGGACTAGAAAAATAATCAAAAACGTTCATGAATTTCTTAATTTTTTATCAAATTTCTAGATTTTCATCTGTCTCAAAGTTTAAATGGATTTCAGCAAGGTAGGTTTCTGGGCTCATGGTCCAGGTCGGTTATGACGTCGCCCTTACACGGTGAAGGTCCGGGGTTCAAATCCCCGTGGGCCCATCCCCTATATTGGGACTCAAATAGGACGCACTCGTGCCTAAAGTATGGAAATCTCACTTGATAAGCAACTCATCCTAAAACCCTCCAATACATCAGAATTGATGCCAAGTAAACAAATCCAAGATAGTTATCACAATTCTTCTCGTATCTGATTGCAGTTCTATGAAATCCACATTTGAGCCATGCAAAAAA
>JACERO010000088.1 GCA_013911135.1 Candidatus Nitrosopumilus sp.
TAGCAATGGGAGCAAAGAAGTGGGAAGGAAAAAAGTGGTATCATGAGCTTTCAGACAAATGTGCGCATAATAATAATTTTGTGTGATAGTTATCATATCTTGAAACTTTGTAGGCAAGGGCACTAAGACACATTTGTACTGGTCCATGAAGAATTGCGATGACAACCCTGTGAAGTTGCGTGCAGGCATTGAGAACATAGTCCAACACTACCGAGTATGGATTATTATAAGCATGCATGCAGGCCTCTAGCTCTTTTTCATTTATAGGGTGTGCACACTGACTGCCATTCCTCATCTTCATGTAAACAGACTGACTACTCTTCGAACAAGTTGAAGATAACATCTGACAAGGCAGCATCAGCTTATGAGAAGAAGCTGTCGAAAACCTTGATTTATCGGTTTGCTGAATCATTCTGCAGGGTAAGTATGGAGTATGAGTTATAGATGTAGCTCCCATTAGTGAGGCTAATTTACAGTGTCGTGATACTTTCTGGGTTGAGTCATTCAACCATCAGTTGTTGACGTATCTCCCAAAGCGGATTCACTTCGGCACGTCTTCCTTCCAGATGAGAATGAATTTAGCAGTGTTAGACTGGGTCAGCTAACACAGTATCAGTTAAACACAACACAGTGATTATGTTTATACAAACAGAATGAGAACAGTCAGAGGGCATACACCAGTGAGAGGATGGTGCTTGACATGAGGAGACCAGACCGCCGTACACCAATGAAGGCCCGTGTTAAAAAGAGTTATGACTTTGCTGACAACATATGGAAATGCTATGTAAAAAGAAATGTGCAGGATATTGGGTAATAAATAACCGACTCACATGTTGATGTGTGGTGTGACTAATACAATACTTTATAGGCCAGTTGGTGATGATGAGGAAGCCGCTGTGCAAGATGAGTCTGATTCTGATGGTGAGCTTCTTGCTAGCGATGATGAGCTTTTTGCTAGTGATGATGAGCTGAGTGATGATGATGAGCTAAGCTGCGAGTACAGCGATGACTCTGCCGACGAGTTCGACTAGATGTAAGCTTGTAATAGATACTTGGCTGACTTTGACAGAAGTCGCTCCATTTGCGGTAGGTATATATCACATATTTTTACGCCATCGTGAAGGATGCTGGGCACATACGCACCGTCGTGAAGAACCTGATGTTTGAGTTTCAGGCTAACTTTGATGATAGAGAAAGATAAGACTAATTTTTTTTTGTTAAATACCAAGTACTGCAGGTTAAATGCTTCATGCAGACCCCTTGTGATGGTGGTGAAGAGGGTGGAGTGCATCATTCTCTAGCTACCGGTACACAACGACGGTAAGTTGTGTGCATTCTACTACCAACCAAAAAAATAAATGGTTTGCAGCAGAGGAATTGGCTGCAGAAGCAATGTGGGGGGGGGGGATTCTCTCACTTACTTACAACTGACCTAGCTACATATTAATTTTGTCCTTGCAGGGTGTATCAAAGAAGCTGCTGAATTGGCAAAAACACTGGTGAAGCTCTCTCTACTCAAGGCAAGATGTGAATAATGTGTATACCACTTGAGACCGTGTAACTCCCATGTGTCAATAGGAACGGCAACGTGATGGCTACAACATTCACACTTGTAGAAGACCGACTCTGGAGCCCTGGCTAGCTTGACATCTCACTTGAATCTGAACTGACGGCCATATATGTCCATATAAGGTGCTACTAAAAAGTAATATCTGCCATGTTTTTTTTAGTTACACGCTCCCTCCCGATGTGTTGCCAAGGTCAATCTCACCAGTAAGGGGAGGAGACTGAACATGTGTATAAGCAGCTGGATCCTGACCCAGCAGCAGTGATGTGGTAAGTGGATTTGAGGGTGGAGATTTTCCTGCCTGATCGTTGTCAACTGGTGGATGCATTTTAGCACATTCCAATTAATGCACACTTAGGAACCCATACTAGATTTTTTGTGTCAAATACTAACTACTGCTTAATGCTTCATACAGACCCCTTGTGATGGTGGTGAAGAGCGTGGAAGCACATGATTCTCTAGCTACCATACATCGAATACATAGTAAGTTGTTTTTTTTATGTACCTGCACATCAAATGTGGTCTCAATATTCTATACCCTAGAGTCTCGAACTTGCTATACCGTAGAAACACTGTGCATAGAATAAGACACTTTTGACGTCATCACTGCCACATGCAAGCATGGGTGTTAATTGGAGTTAAGTAGTTTAGTCATCATTGTTGCTTGTCCTGGCTGTTTCTGCGACAGAAATCAGAGGTAAATCCCGATTACTTAAAACAGAGCTTTGTAGCTAGCTAGTGCTAACCATTGTAGGCAGGGGTAGGCGTGGCCATAGGTGGGGCCCAGGAATGACGTCTTATTGCATCATCCCATGCCCTCTTCGTGCTTTTCATATGCACAGTGTTTCTACGGTGGTATAGCAAGTTCCGACACTCTCCTTCGGTTATGAACTCCTGACTCGACATGAACTCCCATTCACAGCAATATACTCCACACCAAGCACCATGCTTCAATCTACCACATCACTTTGAAATACACTAACTACATATCACAGCAAGTGCGCTGGCCACCTCACAGCCTCTCAGGAAATCAGTTGTTTTTAATGGAACCAAAGGGCGAGAGGGTGGGGTCAAGCTTGGTTGAGGATTAGACAAGCAAGTCTCATTTTTTGGTCAACAAATACCAACGTTTCTTGCAGATAACATTGCGCTGAAGAGTGAGGAGGTGAATGGTATCGGTGCATGGTAAGTTAAATGTTACGTGGCATCATATGTAGACTCGAAGTCTTTGTAATCTGTCCCCACAGGGTTGGGATATCTCCTCCTGATTTCCTGAAGAATATATATCACCAGTGACCGTAAGTGAACACTCTTGTCCTCTTACCTCTAGAACGCACGCAGGCATTATCTCCCTCACGTCATCTGCAGTGGTTCTTTGCAGTTTTTGAAGAAGATATCTTTCATGTCTCCACACCCCCACTTCGTTCAGCACCC
>JACERO010000087.1 GCA_013911135.1 Candidatus Nitrosopumilus sp.
TGGACTGGCCTTTGAACCACAAGAAATGATTTGTGTGGGACATAAGCTCAAGGCAATAAACAATAAGGAACAGTTAGTTTCCCATATAGGTATTTCAGAGTAGTGGAAAGGACAATATGAGAGTCTTGGGGCAGTGGCTACTCTCAAAACTCATTGTGCAACAGCACAAACCGCCATAATTGAGGTAATCCCTGAAGCACTTAAGGCTCTGAGCAAACTACTAAGAAAAAGCAGAGGGTAGCATGAACAAGTTGCAGGGCCACAGTGTCAGACTTACCTTTTTAACAGCCTCCAGAGAGGTCCATGTGAGTGCAGTGCCTTGACAATGTCCAAATGGCCCTCTTGACAGCTCACATGCATTGCTGTTGCACCACCCTGTGTGGTACATTACAGTAAACACACTCCCTCTCCCTCTGCCCATACATACCTCATCCTGTGCATGCACATTAGCACCATGTTCCAGCAGAAACTTGACCACTTCAATTCTTCCATTAAAACAGGCTGTGATGAGGGGTGTGTCGCCATTCTGCAATGTAATACAATATTAGGGGCGGCATGATATAATTGGTAAATAAAAGGGGTGGGGTGCATAAATGGTGACTAGAGAATTTTTCTGACTGTTTTATCTCCTGTTTCTTTATCTTAACTGATTTTGGCGGCTATGAGAAAAAAGTAACCGGCCCCTCCCTCCATGGATGAGAAAACGAGTTGATACGCTCGATTTCACTTTCTTCAAATTCTCCAGAATAGCTAGCAACCACTTCGTGGTCTGAACCATTCTTCAAGTAGACATTGTATAGCATGCAGCTATTAAACCAAGCTGCGGAGATATATATAAGCTATAGGATGAACAGACGAAACATCCAGACAGTCACCAAAATTAGAATATTATACATTTAGACGCATTGCAACACAGCTGTCCCATGGTGTTGCCTTAAAGTGTTCGATTGGCACCAATTAATGCTTGGGTGCTCTGGGTTTTTAGCACTGATTGGTATACCAGTTCCGTGAGTATTAAACTGCTCCCTCTTCTGCTATCCCCACTTCCTACTGGGGGGCATGTTCACTATTGCTGTGCCCTATAGCTATAGCTGTGGAAATGTAAGCAGACACCCTTAGTACTGACTGTTCCTCATTCCTCTAAACCAACCTACCCCATTCACTAGCAGATTTCTTTTCAGCTTCTTTATGACGTTTTATTGATTACTCTAGTGTGGGCTGTCTGAAATCAGTGGACTAGAACTACTGGACTGGACTACTGGACTGGCCTTTGAACCACAAAAATTGATTTTAGGTATAATCACGTGACTAATCTACAATACACTATTGACCCCCATTGAAACGCGTGCAATTAATCCTTAATTGTTCCTCGAACTTTGTAATTGTTCCTCGAACTTTTGCGCATGCGCAGGCACTTTGAATAAGATGGCAATGAACAACTTCACAGGTGTTCAGGTAACTTGGCGGTGAAGACAAGGCGCCGCTATCCTACGCGAGAGCCCTGACTGTAGTAAGTCATACTTTTTTTGCTTCCTCAATAATCTTTTTCCTCCCATGTTTTTTTCTTTCCCAGGTAAGTTAGCTAGAGTCCAAGCTGTCCTATGATTCATATACTTTTTCGTGCAATTTGAATATAATTGCACTCGCAAACAGGCAAAATTGCACTCGCTGCGCTCGTGTAATTACCTAGCCTGTTTGCTCATGCAATTATATCTCAAAAGCATGTGATTACCTATACTAATTTCGGACATAAGCTCAAGGAGCTAGCCCATTTCTGGCAAGTTTGAGCAAGTCCATTTATGGAAATGCCAATTAGGGCAATAATTAGAATTGCCAAAATTGGAGTAAAATTGGAGTTGCAATAATCGCTAAAATGATACCTTCTGCAGCCAAAAGTGGCAATTTCCAGAGTTTCCGTAAGTGGTAGACTCTGGAAATTGCCATAAAATAATGATTTGTGAGAGTAGCCACACGTGGCAACTTTGTCCATGTCTGGTCACTCTTTCAAATTGCTACTTTTGGCAAGTGCATTTCACCATGGCCAGTTTTGTACTTTCTGCAATCGCAACCTGGCAAATGGCCAAAACTGGTGAACTTTCTCAAATTTCAGCAATCCAGCTTTTGGACTTGCAACTTATCCCTGGTCTTTGCCAAATTCGCCAATTGTGGCAACTTGTAGAATGTGTCCTGGTTTTGCCAAATTTGGAAGTTCTCTAGATGCCACTTGTAGAATGTGTCTTCCAAATTTGGAAGTTCTTTAGAGGCAACTTGTAGAATGTGTCCTGGTTTTTTCCCAAATTTGGAAATTCTTTAGATGCCATAGCTATGGGGCAACTTGTAGAATGTGTCCTGGTTTTGGCCAAATTTGGAAGTTACCATGTGGCAACTTATAGAACGTGTACTGGTCTTTGCCAAATTTGGAACTCATGCCATATGTGGATGTCTGGAACCCCAACACATTCTACAAGTTGCCACATTTGGCATCTAGAGAACTTCCAAATTTGTATACACAAGAGGATTTCCAAATTTGGCAAAAACTAGAACACATTCTACGAGTTGCCACAACCGTATGCGACACCCAAAAATTCTAATTAACGCCCATCTTGAGAGTCTGGGGGCCCAATTTTGAAATCTCATCATATTGTTTATTCCAAATATGAACCACATAGCTGGTTTTATGCTTGAGTTGTGAAAGCTCAAAGTGCTGACCGTTACCCCCACCATAGAAAGTCTATCAACTTTAGCCTTGCATAACTCATGTAGAGAGCAAGTTCTGTAGTTCATATTTGGAAGTTGTCGTGACAACCGTCTAAACAATATGGTGAGCTTTCGAAATTGGGCCCCCCCAAACTCTCAAGGTGGGCGTTAATTAGAATTTTTGGATGTCGCATACGGTCCATTGGCACCTAGAGAACTAAATTTGGCAAAAACCTGTACAAGTTGCCACAATTGGCACCTAGAGAACTTCCT
>JACERO010000036.1 GCA_013911135.1 Candidatus Nitrosopumilus sp.
TTTTTTGCATGGCTCAAATGTGGATTTCATAGAACTGCAATCAGATACGAGAAGAATTGTGATAACTATCTTGGATTTGTTTACTTGGCATCAATTCTGATGTATTGGAGGGTTTTAGGATGAGTTGAACATACTATTAAGTATAATATCTCTTGAAGCCTTTATCTGTTGGATAAAGTTCAACTTTATTTCCAGTAAACCCGCTTTTCTTTACCACTTTCATTAATCCTTGATCTTCCAAATCTTTCAAAATGTGTTCTAACTCTTGATTACTTATGCTAAGGTTTTTTTGAATTTTATTGAAATCTTTGATTCCCTTGTTTAATTCTCCTAAAACCTGTGTCTCCTTGTTTTGTGGCTTTTCAAATGACTCTGCTCTTTCAAATGGCTCTGGCCTTTTTTCTATTCCTAAATTACTTGAACTAATCTGATTTTCATTAAATGGGTCCTTTCCTTTTCTCCATTTTTTTAGTAGACGAGGAATTATTCTAGCTAGAGGAATCAAGAAAAATATTAGATAAATCCAAGAAAAACCTTCCTCAACCATGCCTAAAGTTTCAATAAATGATTTATTATTTGTTATTTTGTACTGTGAACTGTAAAATGTACTGTATTGAGCCTAGAGATCTGCTGTATCTTTTTTCCAATATGGTGTAACTCTGTCATATTTTAACTCTTGTAGATTTTAATTCATTATTCGATGATCGAAAGAAACATGAAAGATTCATAAGGCAAAAAAAAACAACCCAACCACAAATTATGGAGACATCACTAGAAACCATTGGCACGTTGGAATATGTTCTTGATAAATATTCCAAAATCTGGAGTTGGAAAATTTCTGGTGATCGTGCGGTAAACATGATCTCAAGACTGGTTCCTGAAGCTTGGTATGGAGAAAATATAAATGAAATAATCATTTCTGATAACATCGAAAATGTAAAACAAATTAAACTAATCATGGATAGATACCCTCTTGAAATTTTATCAAAATATGTGTGGCAAAGAAAAATCATAAAGACTTATGCACCAAAACCTGTTTTACCTCCAATTAAACATAAACTAAAACGCGCAAAAGCTGGTGCACAATTCCGAGGAAAACTTTTGAATTTTCAAAAAGAAGGACTAGATTTTTTGCTAAAATCTTCTGGTAATGCATTACTAGCTGATGAGATGGGTCTTGGAAAAACTGTGGAGACATTATCTTATGTAGCGACTGAAAAACAAACATTTCCTGTACTTGTTATTGCACCTTTAGTCACATTACATAATTGGGAGCGGGAGATTGCAAAGTTTCTAAAGAAAAAGAGTAGAAATGGAAGAATAGTTGAATCAAAATCCCCTAGTGTTACCCTTATTCGAACTGGAAAATCTAAAGAACTTCCAAAGTCTGACATTTACGTAATTAACTATGAATTGCTTTTCAAGCGAAATCCTGATTTAGCCAAACTTGGAATAAAAACTATAGTTTGTGATGAGGTACACAATCTAAGATCAAAAACTACCCAGAAATATAAGGCAGTCAAAAAACTTGCTGTACTTCCTTCAGTGTTGTACAGAATTGGTCTTTCTGGTACTCCGATTTACAATCGTGGTTCAGAAATCTGGCCAATTATTGATATCATCAAGCCAGGACTACTTGGTAGTTTTAAGGAATTTTGTGAATACTTTTGTTATGTCAATGAAAAGGGGAAGGCTATTGTTTTAGAAAATAAACGAGCCTCGCTTAGACATGAATTACAAAAGCATATGATGTTGAGAAGGAAAAAATCTGATGTCCTAAAAGAACTCAAAGACAAGGTTCGTTACAAAGAAGTCATTGCGTCAGATACTGATTATTATCTTGAAGATCTTGATAAGATCTGGAAGAAGCTTGAAGAAGAGCAAAAAGTTGCAGAAACTGAATTCTCAAAGTCTGCATCATATCAACGAGCAATTCAAAGTGAGAGACAGATTGCAGGTGTTGCAAAACTCCCACATGTGATTAATTTTGTTAAAAATATTATGGAGATTGAAGAAAGCGTTGTAGTGTTTTGTCATCACAAGGTGATTCACAAACTCCTTCATCAAAGTCTTCAGGAGTTTTCTCCTGTTGCTATAATTGGAGGACAAACAGATTCATTTAGACAGGATCAAATTGACAAATTCCAAAAGGGTGAATCAAAACTAATGATTGCAGGTCTTCGTGCCGGAAACGTCGGAATTAACTTGACTAAAGCAAAATATGTTATCTTTGCAGAACTTGATTGGAGTCCTGCAATCCATAGACAAGCTGAAGATAGATTGCACAGAATTGGTCAGAAAAATACTGTTTTTGCATACTACTTGATTGGAAACGGAACGCTAGATGAGCATGTTGCTGATATCTTGGTAGATAAGAGCTACGAGATTGATGCAATAATAGATGACTCGGCTGATAACTATGAAAACAAAAACAAGGCCGAATTAATCTTAGCTCAGATACAAGACAAGATTCGCTCCAAATAACTAAATCCTGATCTATCCATAAAAAAACTAAATTTAGTCATGGTTACTAACGAAAAAGAATATTTTTCAATACGCTTAAGTTTAAAATAATCTAGCAAAATTTGTGGATATTTATTCAACAAGGGTGCCTGTTATTTTGATAATTGTACTTGTGGGTATTCTCATATTACAGTATGTGACTAATGACCAAAATACCAATACCTTGATAGATTACGAAACATGTGAATTATACATTATCAGTAGATGGGAAAGTACATCAAATTACACATTCTAGGAAATAATTATTTTTGTTATTTCTAAAATAATACACAATCATTTTCACAAAGAAATATT
>JACERO010000086.1 GCA_013911135.1 Candidatus Nitrosopumilus sp.
TTTATCTAAATCATTTAGAGTAAGCGTGATTTCAGTAGTGCTATCAGGATTATTTTGTTGAACTTCCTTGATTTTATTAAAAGCACGAACTGCACCACTTGTTTTGCCATCTTCATAAACCGCTTGCCCACAAAACATATCGTAAATATTAATTTTATTAACATAAAGCGTTTTAAAAAGAATAGGTAAATATCTTTCTAAATAATGAATATAAAATTTAAGTTTTGCCTCCGTATGTGGCTTGACCGTATTTTTTGTTTCTTTTTTACGCATTTTTCACCCTCAATAATTTTGATTTCAGTAGTGCTGAGGTTGTAGAGTTTATACGCCATTGTATCAATTTTGGCTTCTAGGGCATGGGGGGTCTTGGTTTGTTGTTTGGTGCTGAGGAATTGAATAAAATCAAGCCAATGCTAACCCTGTTGATTTATTGATTAAAAATCTCATTTGAAGAAAACTCTTCACCATAAAATATACCAACGCCATTATCATTATCAATTTCAGGTTTGTTTTTGATTGTTGTTTTTTGGGATTGATCTTTAATTATCAACACTTTTCTGTGTTTTATTTTTAAGTCTTTTAGCCCCTCTCCGCAGTGTGTGATTAATAATTGCTTTAAATAGTGCATTAAAGGGATGCTACACTTTAACTGTTTAAAAGTTTTTCCTTTGTTTGATGTTTTTAACTCACATAAAATGAAACTAATGTCTTTACTATTAATTTGTATAAAAATATAATCGCAATTAGAGTTATACCCATCTGCAACAAAAGAGGCGTGAGAATTATCTCCAACATCAAATACGACTAAATTTTCATTGTTTTTTGATAAGATGGTTGTTGTGTATATCGATCCTTTGTTGCCGCCTTTTAAGGTGAATTTTCCATCTTGACAAAATTGCAGTTTATTGGTTTTGAGAACCTTACCGAAGCAACTCCATAAATCAGCCATCATTTTCATTACTCAATTGCGCTGTTAGGCTGCGAGATATTTTGTTCATTTTAATAATGGTATCGTCAAAACTGTGCATATCTAAACCAAATTCATCTATATCACATTTTGTTGCACTATTATTTTCACAAATATAACCACTCACCTTTTCTTTTGATAAAAACATATCCTCATTATATTCTTTATGTTTTTGGAGGAACTCTGTTGCATCAGAAATGCTAGACAACATAAGCAAGTTGTTTATCTCTTTAATAAAATAATCACTGTGCGTGGTTACTAACACTTTTAAACCAGCAGAAACACACATTGCTAAAAGTCGTGCCATCTGTATCTGATTTTCAGGATTTAGATGACTTTCCGGCTCGTCAATAATTAATAATTGACCTTTTTTGGCGTTGCATTTTAAGAAAAAATACAAATTGGCAAGTCCTCTTGAAGAGGATGACGCTAAATGTAGAGGTATATCAAATTTATCATTTTTTCTGCGTTTAGATATTAATCTAATCTCATTTTCATCAACTCGATAATACGCATTCATCATATCTTTGATATAGTCAAAGAGTTTATCCGTATTGATTTCTGATATTGCTTTTGAATGCGCACTTAAATCCCTGACATAATCTATATTATTTTGGATGGGAGTGGCATAACGAGAAGAGAATTTATCTAAAACATCAAATGGCGTAAATTTATACCCTTTTTCTCCTTCCATTTTTTGCAACATTTCAACAACGCGATTTTTAGCAACATCCAAATCCTTATAAAATAGAGATATTCCAAATCGTTCCGCAGAGATAATAAATGCTGGGTTTTCAGCAAGCAAAAGCCCAAAAATGGCATCGCTAACTATAGATTCCATAATAAAATCAGGAATTTCTGTTACCGCTTTTAACTTAAAAATCAATTCTGAACCTTGGCGACTAAGCTTGATAATGCTCGTGTTTTTATCGCCTTTTTCACCAAACCGAACCATCATTTCAAATTCAGTTTGCTTGCCTCCCACATCAAAATCAATAGAGGTATTCTCAAAATATTGTTTCTGCGAACTAAAGAAGTTATGCAAGTCATCAGAATACAGTTTAGATAATTTATTTATGGTATCTGTCTTTAACCTCTCAAATTCCTCATCAGTTATTGAGACAGTGGCAGTTCCATTTTGTGATAATTCTCTGACAATATTGCCTATATCAATATAATCATCAATTAAAATATTATGGCGGTGTGAACTATTTAAAAAACCATATATCGCATAAGCAATATAAGTTTTACCCGAATTGTTTTTACCCGCAATAATTGTCAAATCGTTTAACTCGATTTCTGCGTTTTTAATCGGACCTAAATTTTTAAATGTTGCTTTTAAAAAGCCTTGCTTTTGTGAAATAGTCGGGTCTAATTTATCTGCCTTTTTAAAATCTTGTATTGCCTCTTTTTCTTTTCCTATTTTGCGATAAGCCAACCCACGATTGTGAAAAGCATTGGCGTATTCAGAGTTTAATTTAATAGCTTGGTTGTAATCTTTGATGGCGCGATCAAATTCTTCTTTCTTGTCATAAGCCACCCCACGATTGTTAAAAGCCCCAGCAAAATCGGAGTTTAATTCAATAGCTTGGTTAAAGTCCTGAATGGCGCGATCAGATTCTCCTTTCTTGTCATAAGCCACCCCACGATTGTTAAAAGCATCAGCAAAATCGGGCTTTAATTTAATAGCTTGGTTAAAATCTTTGATGGCGCGATCAGATTCTCCTTTCTTGTCATAAGCC
>JACERO010000077.1 GCA_013911135.1 Candidatus Nitrosopumilus sp.
GGTATCAAATGAGTTGTGATTCACATTTGATAAAATGATACACTATCATCAAGCTTTTTCTATCGGAATAATTTGATTGAATAATTGATAGTTTCTGATCTAATTTGAGTTACTTTCCCATCTACTGGTATCAAATACAAAGCTAGAATATGAAATAATTAGGCTTACAAAAATATTAAGTAATAATAAAAGTAAAACTCCTTTGTAGAAATAATCATTTAACAAGTTCAGTTTTTGTTTATAAAAAATTATTGTTGAGATTGAAAATAACACTACAGCAATAATTTCATAAGGTCTTTTGATAAAAAAATCAATTATAAGAAATGGCAGTGGTTGAATTAACGAGAGAGTAGTTATTACTCCAGCAATTCCTGAAAGTAAACTTAGATAAATCACGATCTCTTTAGATGAGGGTTTTTGTTTTTTTGAAATTTCTGATATTTTACCAAATTTTAAAACTGCAATTACCATAACAAAACCCATTACAATTCTTCCAGCAACCCATGTCTGCGGAATAAAGTATGCTTCAAATGTAGACTGCCCTAAATTAAAAAAGGAAAAAATCCGTGAAGTCCATCAATAATTACTGCCGCAAAAAACCCTAATCCAAGAAAAAATGAAAATTTATCACGTACTGCAAAACCTCGAATAATACAATAAACTGAAACAACACTTGCTAGTATTACTGAAAATATTTCAAGGTAAAAATGATCAGTTCCAGATATGAGCAACAAGTTGGGATCAATTGAAACATACATTGGAAATGATAAAATAAAAATTGGAATAATGAAATATTTTAAAATTGAATTCTTAGATTTTTATAATTTGAATTCGGATTCAACAACTTTTACCAACAAAGCTGGGATCTCACTTACATTATATAAGAAATTATGAGCTATAAAAAAACAGATAAAGTAACTTGTGATTGAAAAAATAAGTGATTGCATTCTTGAAATTATTCAAGATCTGCAATCCAAATTAGATGAACAAGGACAACTTATCAAATTAGTATTTGTAATTACAATTCTTATCTCAATGACCACTATGATTTGTTTATCCACTATTCATTGAGGTATTATCTTACGATAAATATGCCCACACAAATAACAAGAAATTCTGATCGACTTGACAGATGCTCTTCCTAGCCGGATTCTAGAATTAATTCCAGGCGCAATAAATGACTTGCATTTTTTGCAAAAAACCATCCTAAGATCATATGGCATTCGAATTTTATGTCTACTGCTAATTCGGCGAGCAAGAAAAGCTTGACGCTGAGAAAGTTCAGGATTTATTTTTGCATTAGTAATTGCGTTTTCAATAAGAATTTGCATTCTCTCCATTGCAATTTTTCGAACTGCAGGTTTCACAATTATTTCTAAAAACACACCTAAAAATTGGTTCTCATTATTATGAAAAAATGCAGTCAGCGGGATTCGAACCCGCGTCACAGGGTTGGAAACCCCGAATACTAACCAGACTATACTATGACTGCAACAGAATGCAGATTTTACTTCCTACATAAAAATGGTTTTTTCGTACTCATAGAGAATCCTAGCAACTACAACATGACCCTCAAAGGATTCATTGCCAATGGAATACAGAGTACTTAGTTTTTTTTCAATTGAATCAGAAAAATTTCCTTTTTGGAATCCTCCAAGCACAATACATGTATCATCTGAAATCTCTGCTGCAATTTTTTCATATGAGTTTAGTGTACCTTTAGTTGAAAAACCAATTACTTTTGATGGATTGATTTCATCTAGTAACTCTGAAAATGTTTTTTCCTTAATCTCAAGTAATACATCATTATTTGCTATAATTTTTTTTTCTTGATACAGTTTTTCAATTAAACCTTCAAATCTGTGATATGATTTTGGTACATGAACATTCTGACCAAAATATATCACTTTATCATCAATTGTATGAACAAAAAGTTTCATTTTATTTTGAAGATATAATGGAATTGTAGTAGATTCAAGTATTGAAAAGTGTACTAGATCTGGTCGACCTCTTTTCATTTCATTTTTAATTCCTTTCATAGCTGCAAAATGCCAAGAATTATCTAGTAAAATTTCTGATGTACATTTTCCAAGTTTTCTTGCATGGGAAACAACTGATGGATGATATTTTAATTCAGATGGAACAAGTTCTAATGCAGATTCAGATAAAATTAAGGAAATCATTTTAGTTGATCATTGCAATTTGTTTTTTAAATTCATTCCATCCAGATTTTGGATTACCATTTACATCAACAAGACCAGCATTACAAACATAATAGTTTAGTCTTTCAATAACGTATTCACTACTACCTAATCCAGAACCACCTCCAACACTAACACTTCCTTCAATTTCTTGTTGCTCTGTTACACAAGTGTCCTCTGGTTTATCATATTGCCTATACCATGTTAAAAATTCAATCTCAGACTCATTTTCTGAATAAAACTTGAATAATTTATCCAAGAAATCTTTCTGAGAAGCAATATTTCCACCTACAAAATCTGATGTACTCCAGCTAATCTCAAAAAACCCAACTTTTTTGTTTGGTACAATTTCAAATACTTTTTTTAAATCTTCTTTGGCTTCTTGAGGAGTCTTTACAATATCATTTAGAGTGTCAACTGGAAAGTATGAAAATGCAACAAAATCACCAATTGCTAAATCACTAACAATATGTGCCAAATCTTTATTCAACACTTGATGTAATGCAAACGAATTTCCAAATTTTACATCAGGATACTTTTCTTTTATTTTCTCATAAACTCCAGAAAATAGCTCTTTGTATATAGGAATATTTTGTTCATAGTAACGAAATTGAGATTCTGTCTCACCACCAATAATTACAGTATCTATGATATTATATCGTGAAAGAATTGCATCAAGAACATTTACGAGTCTTTCTTCTCCAAGAGAGTTTAGAGATGGTTTTCCAATCCAATTAGGAAATGGACCTAGTGTTTCTCCATTAATTACAGAAAAAAAGAGTGTTACTTTGAGATTATTTTTTTCATTTAATCCAAACATTACATCTGATTGTTGCCAATCAAATTCCCCACGTACAGGCTCAACTATATTCCAAAAAAGATAGACATTACTTCTTCCAATTCCAGTTTTTGAGGCTTCAGAATAGATTTGATCTAATTCTTGTAAGGTTATAGATTGATGTGGAGAATTAATTACAAGACCAATTTTTTCATTAGTTTTTTGACTAGTAATTTCTGAACTTGGTAAACTCAAAACTGTAGCTGCTATTGCAATAACTATTACTAGACCTACAATTACGCCTAGAATCTTCATATTCATACTGATTGGAAAAGAAAAGAAAGTAAAAAAGTTGTGATTCTATTATTTATCCAGAAGTACAACCGCTGTATCCACAATCAATGCAGATACTACAACCTTCTACAAAGACTAGGTTGTTTTTGCATGTTAGACATAAACGATCTTCTGAAATCTCTTCTTGTATTACAGGTTCAGCTTTAAGATCATTCTCATGAACTTTAATTGCAAGTGCAGCATTAACTTGTGATTTAATGTATGGATTTGTGATATTTGCTGTTACATAACCAGTAACGTACTCAGTTGGTGTAACCTCAAATGTTTTTTGCGCGTTTTCACTTGTCATATGAAGTACCTGCTTGTGTCGAGAACCGTCACGATAAACTGTAATTCCTTTTAGTCCTAATTCATGTGCTAACAGATATGCAGATTTTACATCTTCTGCGGTAACATCATATGGCATGTTAATTGTTTTGGCAATTGCATTTCCAATCCAGTCTTGCCATACTCCTTGAGCCATAAGATGATCAGCCCAATGAATATCCATTGCTGTTACGAAAACATCTTGCATCCATTGTGGAATTTCATCTAGTCCTTTCAATGAACCATAGTTGTCTGCAATCTTTGCAAGAATTTCATCGCTATATAGGCCATTTTCTTTTAAGACTTCTTCAACAATCTTGTTTGTATAAAAGAATCTTCCAACAGTAACTCTCTTTTCAAACACAAGAGCAAATGCAGGTTCCATTCCGTTTGAACAATCTGCAATCATAGAAAGTGTACCAGTTGGAGCAACTGTGGTAGCCAAGACATGTCTAATACCATGTATTTTAATTTTCTCAATTAATGCATCCCATTCATAGGAGTGAGATTCTTTAGGTTTTTCATAGTATCCAGATATAGGAATCTTTCCTTCAGGATATTCTGTCTTTGAGCAAAGTGGGAATTCACCACGAGATTTAGCAAGTGCAACACTTTCTTCCATTGAATAGTATGTTAGAGCTTCAGCTAGTTTGGATTGAAGTTCATATCCTTCTTTGGAGTTGTATGGAATTCTTAGTTTGTATAATAGATCAGCAACACCCATCACTCCAAGTCCAATTCTTCTAGACTCTTTTGATGCTACATTGATTTCTTCAACTGGATAGTGATTTACATCAATAATATTATCCAGGAATTTTGTTGTCTTTCTAATTATTTCTTCATATCTTTGCCAATCAAATTCATAAGTTCCATCGGCTTGTCTCTTGACAAAATTAACCAAATTGATAGAACCAAGGTTACATGATTCGTATGGATAGAGACTTTGTTCACCACAAGGATTTGTTGCTCTTAGTGGTGCTTGTCTGGCTTTAGCAAATACATTGTATTTGTTAATTTGATCAAAGAAGATCAATCCAGGTTCTCCACTTCTCCATGCAGATAGTGCAATCAGATCAATTAGTTGATGTGAATTAATTTCTTTAACTGGTTTGTTGTCACGTGGGCTACGTAAGACATAGTTGCCATCATCAGTGTTAACAAGTGAATTCCAAAAGTCTTCCCAAATACCAACACTTACGTTGAAATTTTCTAAAACACCTGGTTCTGTTTTATTTGTGATGAATTTTTCAACATTAGGATGCCATGCTTCAATGATTCCCATGTTTGCACCACGTCTTTTCCCCCCTTGTTTGACAACTTCAGTCACAGTATTGATGATATTCATGAAGGATACTGGCCCTGATGCAACACCAGATGTTGATGCTACAATATCACCTTCCTCACGAAGATCAGAGTAGTTTATTCCAACTCCACCGCCTGATTTGAAGATTAATGCTGCATCAGAAGTTGTTTTCATGATTCGTTCCATGTCATCTCCCATACCAAGTACAAAGCATGCAGAAAGTTGTCCCAATCTTCCACCGGCATTCATCATTGTTGGTGAATTTGGTAGAAAGTCTTGCGAGGTCATCATCTCAAAATATTCAGTTATCTTATCTGAATAATCATCAAGTTTCTTTGCTGCAAGTAATGTCAAAAGATCTTTGAAGCTAATCTTCATCTGACCTTTGTTTGCAAGTGTTACATAGTGATTTATCAAAGATCTGAAATGCCATTTGTTGAGATAATAATCTCTAACTTTGAATTTATAGTCAAATACATCTAGTTTTTCAAGATAAGATTTTGCTTCATCTATATCTTGTTGAGTATTTCCTGCTTTGTCAAATACTTGTGAATCATATAGAATATCACCAACTCCTACTAGAATTGCAACTCTTTCAAACATTTGAGTTGGAGATTCAATAATCTCATTTTTTCCATTTCTAAAAAGATATCTTGATGCTAGTACTCTCAAGCAGTTCAAATCAAATTTTTTAGAAACTGGATCAAGAGACTTTAGATTCAAGACTCTCTTTTTTTCATCTCTTAATTTTCTTCTCTCGTGTCTGTAAACTATGTATGCTTTTGCTATATCGCTATTACCGCTATCAATTAAAGTTGATTCTACAATATCCTGAATATCTTCAACAGTAGGCGTTCTAGAACTAGTAAATCCTTGTTCTACTAATTTGTCAACTACGCTATTTGCTAGTTGATCGGCTAGGCCACGATCGGCTTTAGAGGTGGCTGCTAATGCCCTGAATATAGCATTTGAAATTTTATCTTTATTGAAATTCGTTACTGCGCCACTACGCTTACGGATCTCATGGATAGTATTTTCTATTTGTGAATTGTCCAATTATAATCTCCCCGTAGGTGTTATGATAGATATGGGTATAAATGATTCTGCAATTTTTTCTTAAAGCTCGTTCAATAATATTGACACAGCTAATATAAAGTTCATATTGAAAAAACTTTAACAATGAAAGCAATGATCGCCACATCTAAAACTGATCAAAAAGTTTTGAAAAATGATCGTAACTAGTTTTTCATTTACGAATTTCAGATAATGTATGGTGACTTACACTTTGGACACTTGTCTTCAAATGGTTCATCTTTAAAACCACACTCACCACATATTGCAATTTTCTTAACAGGTTTAAAAGAAGAGACAAGCGTAGATGCTTTCTCAATTGATTTTTTGATTTCATCAACCTTTGCATCTTTGTCAATTTTCAATGTTACAAATAATCCTCCATTAAGTAATTTTGAGAACTTGGTACACTCAGTAATAGGCTCACTTTTGTTGGTATAGTCACCAATTTCAGAGGCGTTAATCATCACTCCTTCAGAATAGGAATCACCATCCATTGAATTGAGAGCAGAATTCTTGCCATATTTCTCACCATCAAGAGTAGCAAAACGATATGAACCTTCAGTTTCAGTCATACAAATAGCCACAGGATCACCTAATTCCTTGCCTTTTTTGGCTGCAACATCAACTGCGGTTTCAATAACTTTGTGAAGAATATTACGTCCTTCTTTGTTGTCTTTGAATCCAAGTATGTTAAAGACTGATTCTTTAAGTCCTACCAAGTTTACAACAAGAGAAACAGAACTTCTTTGCATGTATTGAGTATTCTTTGCAAGAATTGGATTAAGTCCTCTTCTAGTAAGATCTGAAATGTCTTTCTTTCTTAATGCCATTGAAGATAACGCAGGTTTCATTAGTAATGCAAGTCTTGCTCTAAAGTAAGTTTCATCTTTGTTTGATTCAAATGCAAGTCTTGGAAGATTTATAGAAATAGATTGCAGTGTTATTGAAAGTGGGCCTGTATTCTTTACAGATCCATTTGTTACACCATTACTAGACGTTTGACCTTGAGCAAACATTACTTTTCCACCAAGTGAAATTATTTCTGATACTGATTCTGAGACATCAGTTATCTTTCCTTTGTCATGATCTATTATCAGACCAATTTTTGGGACTGGTGTTATCTTCGTATAATTTTTGTATGCGGTAATAATTGAATTAATTATTTTTGTATCAGTTCCCAACTGTAATCGAATTGAGATATTAGTACTTTTTTTGGTGTATTGGGAAGATGTTGATGCAGTTGCAAATGCATTAGTTAGTTTTTGTTCAAGTTCTGGAAGAGACTTTGAATGTTTTGAAAACACCTGAACTAGCCCATCAAGCACAATTTCTTGTGAAGCTTCTTTGGAAAGAAGAGAAATTATGATAGATAATGAGCTTGTAATCTCATCAAGTTGTTTTGATGCAGGAATTCTTGATACGTCAAGATATTTCCCACCAAGATCAATTCCATCTTCAATCAATTCTTTAACATTAACAAATATTGTATCAGGAATCATGGACCAGATTCCAGGATTGGTAACATGCAAGTCTCCAGAAAGATGAGAATCTGCAACATCTTTTGGTAGGATATTAGTAAGTAAATGTTCAGCAAATACTCTCTGTCCGGTGTTAAACAATAGGCCTTCAGCACCGTTATTCACATTATCCAAGTTGGAAATCATCTCCTGAACATCAAAAACAGGCAAACCTAGGCGTGCTAGTTTGTTTCTATATTCCTCGTGGCCATGCTCTAATAGAACAGAATTTACCAGTTCTCTGATAAGTGAGCCTGTTAGATAGGTAGTCTGATATTTGTAAATTCTATTTTCAACTTCTTCAGTAATTTTTTGTGCTAATTCTAATGGAAGACTTCCTTCACGTACTAGTGATTGAATAATTTTATGAGAATTGAATTCTTCAATGGATTCATGTGATGTTCTAACATACATTTTTCCACTTTCAATAATTGATCTTTCTTCAATTTGTCTTGCCAAGCTCAAAACTAGTTTTCCAAGATTTGTAATAGTATAGCGTCTTTCAGATTTGTTAAGTGCAACAAGGGATTGTCTTAGTAGTTTTCTCAAGTGATATGCAAATTTACCACTTTCTTTTTTGGACTTGAATCCAGCCAGGGATTTTAATTCAGAGTAAGTTAATGGGCCCTTAGAATTTAGGATTCGGAGGATATCAATTCTATTTGGACTTGCCATAACAGAGAAGATCATTCTGACACGTTTTGATGTAGACTGTAAAATTCCACTTCTCTTTAGTTCTGGTTCTGAATCGGAATCTAAGTTAGAATCTAAATCTAATTCTTCTTCTAATTCCATGCATTTTTTTTAATCAAGAGGTAAATAAGACTTATGACTGCATCAATTCAGACAATTTTTGATCAGATTTGTTGTTAACAGACAAAGATTTCTAATTTTAAAGATCTAATTTTTTAAAAAATAGAAAAATGATTATGTCAAGAGATCTTTTAGGATCAGTTTTCTTTGACGTCAAGTGAAAACTCGGATGTAGAAAGTTTCTGTCCACATGATGGACACTTACCATTATATGGGTTCATTACATCTTTTAAGGATTTTAACATCTTCATGTTTGTAATCTTTTCTCCACATTTACCACATGTAACTTCTACAGACATGAAAATGATCACTTATGCAAAATTATTAAGAATCGATTTTGATTTTTTTTAATAATTCAAGCAAATTATTTTACTGTTTTTCAATGATGATTCCACGATCATCAAAACCTGTTATTTTGGCTTTTGTTCCAACTGGTAGATCTTCAGGGGTAGCAATTCCTGCCATAAATCCAGAAATTCTCAAATGTGTATCATCTAGTTGAAGTACGACAAAGGCATATGGAGTATATTTTTCAAAGCCTGCAGGAGCGACAGTAATTATGGTATAAGTAGCAATTGTGCCTACACCATCTAAAAGGACATCCTCAAATCCTTTGCTGCCACATTTTAGGCAATAATAGGCTGTAGATAAATGAAGATAGCCACAGTCAGTACATTTGTGAGTTAGGAGTTTGCCTACTTTAGCATTTTCTATAAGTTGCTCTTCAACAGACATTTTACACACTTTGAAACACATGAACAGCACAACTTGCACCAGTTGCACCAAAGTTATGAGTTAAACCAATTTTTGCATCGTTAACAGTTCTTTGATCAGCATTTCCGGTAAGTTGATCAAATACTTCTACTACTTGTCCAACACCTGTGGCTCCAATTGGATGTCCTTTTGATTTAAGACCACCTGAGGGATTAATTGAAATATCAGAATTTAATTTTGTTTTATCTTCACGAATGGCTTCAACACCTTTTCCTTTTTCAAAGAATCCCAAGTCTTCAGTATCAACTATTTCTGCAATTGTAAAGCAATCGTGTACTTCAGCAAAGTCTATATCTCTTGCCGTAATGCCTGCCATTTTGTATGCAGCTTCTGCTGCAATTTTTGTACTTGGAATTGTTGTTAGATGTTCACGTCCTTGCAATGCAGCAGGTGATCCACCTCTCCCAGAACCAATTACTTCAATGTAATCACCACCATTTTCTTTTGCAAACTTTTCAGAACAAAGAATTACAGAACTTGCACCATCAGAGAATGGACAACAATCATAAAGTTTGAGAGGACTTGCAACTACTGGAGAATTCATTACATCATCAATTGTAATTTTCTTTTGCATGTGAGCTTTTGGATTAAGTACACCGTTATCATGATTCTTTACTGCAACTTTTGCAAAGTCTTCTTCAGTTGCATCAAACTCTGTCAAGTAAGCTCTTGCCATTGATGCAAACAATCCTGGAAATGATGCACCAGCTTGACCTTCATAAAAAAAGTCTGAACAATATGCAAAGTAAGTTGTTGTCCATTCAGTTCCTGTGTGAGTTACTTTTTCAACACCAGTCACTAAAAGACAATCATAAAATCCGGCTGCAACATTTGCATACGCCTCTCTAAAAGATACAGAGCCGCTTCCACATGCAGACTCTATTGTCAATGATGGTTTATCTGGAATTCCTAATCTGCTCATTAAGACAGGACCAAGATGTACTTGCTTATCTGCAACTCCAAAGACGTTTGAAATGTAGGATGCTTTGATATCTTTTGGAACAATTCCTGCACTTTCTATGGCTGAAACTGATGCTTGAGTAGTGATATCGGCTATACTATCAGCCAATTTACCATATTTGGTACTACCAGCACCAAGAACACAAACCTTTTCCACTAATGTCACTGACCCAAGTCCCTATAAAAATTGTTTTAGTAAATTTATCATGATGTCACCAAAGAAGAAAAAAATTCAAATTGTTGAGATAAAAAAAACCATAATGAGACATGTAGCAAAAACTACAAAGTCACAAACTAGCATCTTCAAAAAAGAAATTATTCAATACTTTGATAGTAATGGATTCCTATCTTGGTCTGCAAAAGAGAAAAAATACATGATTCTAGGAACCAATGCTCCAAAAAAAGGGCTGGTACAATGTCCTCAGTGTAAACTTGGAGAGTTAATGGTTATTAGATCACCAACAACAAGAAAACGATTCATGGGCTGTTCAAACTATTATGGAGGATGCAAAGCATCATCACCATTATTACAAAAAGCAAAACTTAGAGCAACAAAGAAACCTTGTGATGTATGCAAATGGCCAATGATAATTTTTCGTTATTCACGAAATCAAAAATGGACTAAACAATGTTCAAACTTTAATTGTGAAAGTAGAAAGTCTAAGCCTTCAAAGTAGGATAGATATCTATTCTTCTGTTTTTAAGTAATGGTAAAACTTTTCTTGTTTGTTTTACTTTATTCAGATCAATGTTAACAAAGTCTATACTTTGTTTCTTTTTCATGTCAAGTAAAATTTTTCCATAGGGATCAACTACTAAACTTCTTCCACAGTAAATGTTCCCAACTTGATCAGGTGCAATTACATAACATCCATTTTCAATTGCTCGTGTTTTGTTTATTGTAATCCAATGTTCTTCTTTCATGTTACCTTTTACCCAAGCAGAAGGTGCAACTAAAACTTCAGATCCTGCAACAGCAAGTGCTCTTGCTATCTCTGGAAATCTTAAATCATAACAAATCATCATACCAATTTTTCCAAGAGATGTTTTTACAGGCTTTTCAATCTTAGAACCTGAAACCATTTTATCTGATTCTCTAAATCCCAATGCATCATAGAGATGAATTTTCCTATAAGTTGAGATTACTTTACCTGACTTGTCAATTACAAAAGAAGTATCATATACACGATCTTTTTTTCTACTCTTTTCATAAAATGTGCCTATAACTTGAATATGATTTGTTTTTGCAGCTTTTGCAATCGTCGTAACAAAATTTCCATTAATTGTTTCAGCCAAGCTTGCAAGTTGTTTTGCAGTTTGAGAAGAATTTGTGTAGAACATCATAAATTCTGGAAATGCACATAATGTTGCATTTTCTGAAGATGCTTTTGAAATATATGTAATAATTTTTTTTAGATTAGCTTCTTTTTTAGTTGACACTTTGAATTGAACAACTCCAACTTTCATGTGATTGATTAGTCAAATGACAATAAAAGGATAAACTCGTTTACATTTTAGAATTATTGTAAATAAGCACAAAAAATATCTTGATAATTGGATCTTAAGACCAGCAACGATTAGTTGTTTGGTGACAGTTCCAATTGAATTAAGTTTAAAAAAATAGTATATAGATCGTACTGATGATTCCTACTATTCTCTTTTAAATGAAATTTCTCAAATGATTAATGGTATTCCTAGAATAGTCATCTGCTAGTTTACTACCGTCCAAGGATTGGGCAATTTGGCCCAATCTTTTTTGTTAAAATAATAAAAAATCTAGATTTGTATCATACAAAGACGATTTTCTCGTACTATACACTAGAACACAAATAACCAGATATTCACAACTGCTTCCCTGCTAAAAACCAATTTTCTTTAGGATTGTCTTCAAAAACAACAATTACATGATTTTCTTTTGTTTTGAGAATATCTACTGCTGACTTTGTGATTGCTTTTGCAAATTCATCTTTTTGTTCCTGTGTTCTACCAGGATACATTGATACTGTAATCAAGGGCATGATAATTCCAAATAGATTCAGCGATTTATGTTTTCAATACTCTGATCTGTAACCATATCTTGTACCATACATAAAATCAGAACTGTGTGTTTTTTTGTAAATGTAACCAGTTGCTAAACCAATCACAAATCCACCAATGTGAGCAAGATATGCAACTCCTCCACCTGCAATACCAAATCCTCCTATGAAGAATGGGAGTAAGTTCTGAAAGACCAACCAGAATGGTAAGAACCATCGAGCTTGAATGTGCATCATTCTCCAAAAGAATCCCATCATCAAGAAAGTCTGAATCCTTGCTTTTGGGAAAATTACAAGGTATGCTCCTAGCACTCCAGAAATTGCACCAGATGCGCCAACTGCAGGAATAACACTGCTTGGATCACCGAAGATGTGAACTAATCCTGAAGTCACTCCCCACATTAGATAAATTCCAAGAAATTTTGCTTTTCCAAACTTTTGTTCAATATTATCACCAAAGATCCACAAGAACCACATGTTACCAGCAAAGTGAAGCAAACCACCATGCATGAAAGTTGAACTAATCAAAGAAATGTATGGAGTACTAGGACATGAAATTCTAACAGGTCCTGCACCAAAGTCAATTGTAGAAAAAGTTGCACCAGTCACACAATTTGGAACTGCTCCCCAATCATAAAACATTACAAATGTATTTTGGTTTGAAAAATCAAAAAACTGTCCAGTAATTGCTACTTCAATAAAAAATACAATTGCATTGGCAATAATTAATGCTATAGTTACTTTGGGTTTGAAACCTGGGGGATGCGGATTTTCATCACGTAATGGAAACATTAGATGTTTAGATTTGATAAAAATCGTATAATAACATTATTCTATTCTATGTCCACTTAGTAGGATCTTTTTTACGAATTCGCTTTCCATCAATTGTGATTTGATCTTTTTCTTCAAAGACAGTATGCCATTTCCCATTACTTGGAAAAATTTTATTCATTTCATCAACTTTGTCATTAGTTGGTGCTTTGTTCATCAAAGCACCCCATCTCATGTTTGGGACTTTGGGCATGATATCATTGATGTCTTTCATTACACTATCACTCTACAAAATTTATTTAAAAACTTATGATTGAATCCTTAAAATTCCTTCTTTGATCAAAAATTGAATTGCACTGATAAATTCATCATCCGAAGAGTTTCCATTTACCCAAACACCTGTAGTGAATTTAATCCATGAGGGGATTTCAGAAGAGTCTCCATCAGAACCTTGGGCGGTTGGTGGAATTACAATAATTTTCTCTTCAATAAGGAACTTAATTGCGTTAATAAATTCATCATTTGAAGAATTTCCATCTACCCAAATGCCCGTAGTAAATTTAATCCATGATGGAATTGCAGAAGGTGGTAATACTTCTAGTGGAGGTGATGTAGTGTTTGTGAGACTTGGTCCAATCTCAATAACTCCTGAACCAATGCCAGCATACTTTGCGTTATAGTCTAATCCTGTTCCATAAACTAGAATATCAATTCGGTATTGTCCTTGTGATGGAATACGGATTTTTTGAACATCAATTCCTTCTGTAGAAACAATACCAGGATTTAGAGGATCATCTCCGGAGAATCTTTCTAATTCTTGTTCATTCTCATCAATAAATGAAATTGCATACCTAATGTCTTTAATTAGATCTCTGTTTTCATCAAAGAATGTTATTTCAAAAGGCACGTCATTACCGGCACCATAATTTCCATCCCATGAAATATTCACAGTGGTTGGAACTTGTTCATAGTTTGTAGTATCAACAAGATAAAATTCAGTTGAACTTTTTGATACTTCACTAAGTGGAACTAGTTTCAAGTCCATCTTTGTGTTGTCATAATTACTTGGTCCCAATGCTTGATTAATTTTTTGTAATTCATTTTTTGTAATTAGGAAATGAACAATGTTGGTATCCTCATATGAATAAGGATCATTAAGTAATGCCCTTTGATCAATTTCTACACCATTAACATATCCTTTGAATTGTTTTCCTTCTGCATAAGGTGTAAATGATTTTGGAACTCTGACTTCTTCATGCACAACTTGTACCAAGTCGACATAATCTGGACTCCAATCAAATGGCATATCAAAAGAAATTGAATTGTCAGATTGATCAAATTTGAAATTATCAACTTCATCATAGTATGTTTTTATAACAACTGGAATTTCTTCAGCGTTTGCAGTCTGGAAAAAAAAGTCTTGTTCTTGTGCAATGCTAATAAAAGTATCATAAGTTAGTCTTTCTAGAAGTACAGTTCTTGGACTAGTAGCAGCTTCAATGTCAATGGTAATTTTGTATAAACCACCTTTTACAAATATTGGACCCTGAATTGTTGCTCTTCCACAAGTATCTAAGTTATCATCAGTACATGCTGGTCCTTGTACGTATAGAGCTCCAGGAGCACTAACATGTTCAGAACCAAAATAATCTGTACAGTCTATTAGATTAAATTCATCACACCCAGATATTGGTTTTATTTTAACATCCAATCTTCCATCTGGGTCATAAAACAAATTTCTAGCTAAAAGTTCGCCACTTTGCCATAGTTCTACTCTGTATGTTACTTGATCAAGAGTCTCATCAGTTAATGTATCGAAAAAACGTACTTGCATGTTAGCAGAACTAATGTCTCCTACTGTAATATCAGATGGACTTAGTTGTGTTCGTACAGTTACTTCCATGTCACCAAACGTTAGAGGTGGTGCTTGATCTCCTCCAAGTCCATGTCCAAATGCATCTGGAAGAATAGCAGAAACGGTAAAAATACCAATAATCATAATGAATAGCGCAAACTTGTTGTACAACAAAAAAAATTATGTTAATTCCATATTTAAAGCTGGCACAGAATTTCTATGCGTGATAATTCTTTTTAGAAAAATAAAGGACAATTTTTATTTATCATACTAAAACATGAATTATGAAATTTCTATTTGCATTGTTATTCATTCCACTTTTAATAATTCCAGCATATGCTGAATCTCAAACTTTACCAACAGATGCAGGAGCATTAGATGTGAAAATATCTTATGATGAAATTATTCCAGGTGAATTAAATAAAGTATTAATAGAATTTATCAACCCTGTATTAAAAAAAACTCAAGTACATATTGATTATACACTTAAAATTTCAAATGAAAGTGGGGAGATAATATTTACTACTCCTGAACCATTTGTACATACATCAGAAGGATTTGGAAATATTCCTATTGAGCTTCCAGATGAAGGAGTATATTCTATGGACGTTAAAGTTGAAGGAATTTTATTTACTCCAATTCCACCAGAGACAGTTTCTTTTGTTATTACAGTAGGTGAGGCTCATGCACAACCTATTGAAACACCTGACAACGGAGAAAATGCTGGTTGTCTTATTGCAACTGCAACATTTGGTTCAGAGATGGCACCACAAGTACAACAATTAAGAGAACTTAGAGATAATACTATTTTATCAACAGAATCTGGAACTGCATTTATGGCTGGATTTAATCAATTCTATTATTCATTTTCACCAATGATAGCTGATTTGGAACGTGAAAATCCTGTTTTCAAGGAAGTTGTAAAAATAACACTAACTCCAATGTTATCATCATTGTCTTTACTGAATTATGTTGACATTGATTCAGAACAAGAGATGTTAGGATATGGAATATCCCTAATTCTACTAAATATTGGAATGTATGCCGGAATTCCTGCATTTGGAATTCTAAAGTTGTACCAATTTAGAAAAAATTAATGCTAATTCCAGAGTTCTAGTGAGGTTTTTATGTATCAATACAAGTAATTTGTACAATGAAGACTAAAGCAATTTGCTCTTTCTTCGTACTATTTGCTATTGTAGCTGGAATAGGTGCAACAACCCCAGCTGCTTTTGCAGATCACACAGAAGTCGCAATTGAAACAGCAGATAATGATCTAGCTGCTCCAGGTTGTGTAGAAACTGAAGTAGGTTGTTACACTCCAAACACAACAACAATTGAAGTTGGTGGTGTTGTAACAATGACAAACGCTGATGAAGCTGGAATACATACATTCACATCAGGAACAGTAGACGGTTTTGCCGCTACTGCAGATGGTACATTTGATTCCGGTATCCTACAGTTTGGTGATTCTTTTGAATACACTGCAGATACTGCAGGTGAGTTTGATTACTACTGTATGCTTCATGTTTGGATGCAAGGTGTGCTCATAGTAGAAGAAGAACACATGGAAGAAGAAACCATGATGGAAGAGGAAGAAACCATGATGGAAGAGGAAGAAACCATGATGGAAGAGGAAGAAACCATGATGGAAGAGGAAGAAACCATGATGGAAGAAGAAACCATGATGGAAGAAGAAGTTATGGAAGAAGAAACCATGATGGAAGAAGACGCAGAGTTAATGGTAACAATTACCGACTCAGCTGTAGAAGGTGGAACTCAAGTTAATCTTGAATTCAGCACAATACACGTCAACTATGAAATTATTGCAATGCAAAACGGTGAAGAGATCTTGAAAGAAGCTGCACACGCCATGGAAATGACTGGTGCAAGTCACATGATAAATGCTGTTGGATCTGATGAAAGTCCAATAGATATCGAAATAGTTTCTTTAGGTATTGGCCCCCCAGGAGCTAATCAAGATTGGACTGGACCAACAGGTATGGTAGCAGAGAAGCAAGTTGTCCCAGAATTTGGTACAATTGCAATGATGATACTAGCTGTTGCAATCATAAGCATCGTAGCAGTAACTGCAAAATCTAGAGTCGTTCCAAGATTTTAGGAATTCCTCTTTTCTATTTTCTTTTTACTAAAGCAATTATGGCTAAAATAATAGCTGCTGCTGCAATTGATAATCCAAATATTGCAAAGTCATATGCTTCTCCATCATTAGATGATATAGAAGTTTCACCAGATTTTAGTTTTGAAACATCTTGTTGTATAGATGAAATTGCATTTTTTAGAGCAGCTATATCAACAGTTCCTTTACTACTTGTAGGAGGAAAGTCTAAAACTGCAGTTGGTTCTACATCTTCAATTGGAATCTGTACATCAACAAGAGTTCCACTGATTTCTCCTTTCAAATCTATAGTGTAACTCCCAGTTTTAGTGGGAATTATAGAGGAAAAATAGTAACCAGGTCTTGGATCTGAATTAATATCAATTTTTTTGGTAGCACCACCATACATAGCTATAGCCTCTAAATTTTTAAAGACATTAGTTACTCCTGTGTATGTTCCTTCATTTTCTCCAGATTCAGTAATTTTAAAGACAATATCATTTCGAATTCCCACAACAGGTGGTTCAACTTCCCAACCTACTTCAATTTTGTATTCTCCGACTTCTACCGTATTATGTGCAAAAGATGGTACAATCACACCAATGGAAAACAATAATGCAATAAAGCCAAAAATTGCTATCTTCACGACTAACATAGAATGATTACATGTTATTATCTTTACGTGAATTGATACAAATTTTGAACATATGAAAACTGTTTAAATTATGAATGATGATCTGAAGATCAAATGAGAAAGTTTCTGATAGTTTTACTAATTTTATCATCAATGTCTATTCCATTTGCAGCAGCACATCCATTTACAGAAGAAACTATTCCCAGCTTAACATCTAATACACTTACTGGTACTACGGAAGTAATTGTATTTTTTTCAGAACCAGTTGATATAGACTTTAGTGAAATTAAAGTATTTGATACTAATGGAAATCAAATAGATAGTAAAGACACTAGTTACTATGATGGAGAGTTATCTCTTATTGTTACAACTTCTCCACTAGAAGATGGAGTATACACTGTATCAACTAAAGTTCTCTCTAAAGTTGATGGACATCTAGTTCCAGATGCATTCTTGTTTGCAGTAGGAGATGTTGTAATTGATCCCTCTATGTTAGAATTAGAAAGACCATCAGAGATTGTATTTTTGCCTGAAGCCGGTGCAAGATTTCCTGGGCTTGTAGGTCAAACTATAGTATTAGGAGCAATAATTGCATCTTTAATCATCTGGGGAACACAAAACAAACAGCTAATTAGAGAAGAATTAGACCAGATAGAATCATTCCATCATAGAAAATTCATGTCACTTACAGGAATTGGATTAGTTTTAATTTTTGTCTCTAATATTTTGATGATTGCAGTACAAAGTATTAGATTAGAGGTTTCTCCCATAGATGCAATTCAGACTGATTTTGGTACAATGTGGATAATTAGGATGAGTATTACAGTAATTTTACTAGGAATCTGGTTTGGATTAGATAGAAAAAAAGTTCTATCAAAGAAAAATCAAATTCCAATGTTTATAGCTGCACTTGCATTAATTGGAACTTCAAGCTTAATTGGACACGGTGCAGCTAGTGGAGAAACACCAGCACTTGTTTTAGATTACATACATAATTTGGTTGCAGCAGTTTGGATAGGAGGTATTTTCTATTTTGTTTTCACATTACTTCCAACATTTTCTCAGCTAAAAGAAACAAATCGAGAAAAGATGAGTCTGGTGTTAATTCCAAGATTCTCAATAGCATTCATCATTTCAGTAGGAGTTGTAATAATTACAGGGCCAACACTAATGTGGTTCTTAGAAAACGATGTAGGATTAATTACTGAATCAATTTATGGTCAATTAATTATTTTAAAAATTTCAATTGCAGCAATTATGATTGGTTTAGGGGGATTCTTCCAGTTTAAAGTTCAAAAAAATGCTGAAAAGGATTTTTCATCAGGAAAAATTTCTGTTCATAAAAAACTAAAGAGATCACTCAAAGTTGATGCCGCACTAGGGATTATTATTCTGGGAGTAGTTGCATTGCTAACTAATGGAACATTACCAGCAGGTGAAATTCAGAAAGTTGATGCTCAAGAGATAGTTTATGGTTTTAAGACTCTAGAATTTACAGAAAATACAAAATTTGATATTGATATTTTGCCATTTTCTAGTGGAACAAACACAATTCTAGTTAAAGTAAGTGACTTTGAGGAAAAACCTCTCTATGATTCAAACCAGATTAAAGTAAAGATATCAAATCCATCAAAAAATATTTCACCAATTGAAGTTCCTATGGAAATGATCAAACAAGAAGAAGGCAAACCAACTGAGTTCCAAGGAGAATTAACATTTGGATTTTCTGGAGAGTGGCTAATAGAGATTGAAGCTCAAAGAACTGAAAATGCAAATGAGTCAAAATTGCTGAATCTACTTGTAAAACCTAGACTAACAGACATTCAAACCCAAGTAATTGAGTATGAATTGCCAGAAGATGCAAAACCTCTTTTCCCATTGTATGATGGAAAGAATTCTATCTGGATAAGTGATGCATCGGCTCCACGATTATGGCAATTTGCACTTGATACACAAGAATTTTCTTCGTATTCATTTGATGGACTTACTACAACATTTCTAACACAAGACAATAAAGGAAAGATTTGGTTTACTGATACTCCAAGAAACCAGATTGGTTTCATTGATCTTGAAAGTAAAGAAATTACATTAAAAACAATTCCTGAATTAGATCCAGTAATTTCACAAAACTCTCCACTTGGCATTCAAGCCGACTTTGATGGAAATATTTGGATTACAATAATTAACAAAGATAGAATTGTAAAATATATACCAGAACTTGATGTGTTTGAAGAAATCAGACTAGAAACAGAATCATTACCATTTGCTTTAGCAGTTGATACAGATGGAAGGATTTGGTATACTGCAACTAATTCAGGCAAGATAGGATTCATTAATCCAAATGATAATGAATTAACTCAAATTTCAACTGAAACAGTTCTACAAGGTCCAGAAGCATTACTCTTTGATAGTGATGGAAATCTCTGGATTGCAGAGCATACAGGCTCGGCTATCACCAAATTCAATCCGGTTTTAGAGACATTTGAGAAAATTCCTGTTCCACATAACGAAGCTTTACCATTTGGAATGACATTTGATAAATATGGAAACATTTGGTTTGCACAACACACAACAGATAATCTTGGAGCATATGATCCAGACAACAACAATATGATAGAAATCCCAGTCCCATCTAATTCATCATTTATTCAATTCATGACATCAGATGGAAATGACAATGTATGGTTTGTTGAATGGCAATCAAACAAAATTGGAACAGTAAAGATTACAGAGATTCCCATCATTGCATCACAAATACAAACAACAAATGATTATGAAATAAAATATACAGAATTAGCATCACCTCTAATTGCATTAGGAATAATTGCAACATCATTGTTTCATGTAAAAAGTATACAAGATAAAAGAAGATTAAATTCTTTGATTAATTCTTAGATAATAATCCAGCTGATTTTATTACCATAGTTCCTGCAAGCAGACCAATTGACAACAAAACAATAGTTCCTGCAGGAGTAATATCAAAAACATAAGAAATTAGAATTCCTACTACCACAGAGAAGACAGAAAAACTCATTGAAATTATTGCTGTTTGTTTGAAACCTTTGCCATACATAATTGCAGTTAGATTAGGAATCACAAACAAGGCTGAAATTAACAAAACACCTACAAGTTGAATTGATGTAACTACAGTTATTCCCGCCATAAACACAATTAAATAATTTATTTTTTCTACAGGAATTCCGCTAACTTTTGCCTGTTCTTCATTAAATGTAGAATAAAGAATTTGTCGATATAGTAACAAAATTACAATTAGAATTACTCCAGTTAATGATAAAATTAGTATAGTATCATCTACGCTAACAAGAAGAATACTTCCAAAGAGAAAACTAAAAATATCAATCGTAAAACCTCCTGAAAATCCAATAATTACGAGCCCAACTGCTATTCCTGATGATAAAAGTACTGCAATTGATGCATCACCAGATATGTTGTATCTGTCTTTGATTTTTGTAATTATTAATGCACTAACTATTGAAACACCATAAGCAGTCCATAATGGATAAACACCTGCTAACAAACCTAATGCAATTCCACCAAATGATGAATGTGCAATTGCATCACCAAATAATGAATAACGTCTCAAAACCAAAAACAATCCAACAACTGAACAAAGAATTGCTATTGCAATTCCAGAAATTAATGCTCTATGCATAAAACTGTAAGTTAGAATTTCTAAAGACATGATTAATGATGATGCATATGTTCTTGCATCGAAGCCTCAGAATATTGCTTGATAAGTTTATCATTAGAAAAGAATTTTTCAGACTCACCATGGAAAAATAATGTTCTGTTTAGACATGCTACATGATTTGCAAGTTGATTAACTGCATCCAAATCATGAGAAGACCAAATAATAGTAATTTTTTGTTTAGAATTTAATTCACGGAGGATACTGTAGAATAATTCAATACTTTGTTGATCAATTCCGGTTACAGGTTCATCTAGAATCAAAATTTTTGGATTATTTACTAAAGCTTTTGCAATAAAGACTCGTTGTTGCTGTCCTCCAGACAATTCACCAATTCTTCTATTACTTAGTTCATGTATCCATAATTGTTGTAAAATTTCATCAATTTTATTTTTATCAGATTCATTTCTCAAACCCATGCTTACAACATCATTGACTGTAACTGGAAAATTTTTTTCAAAAATTGGTTTTTGTGGTACATATCCAATTTCTTTAAGATAATGTTTTGATTTTTTAATATTCTCACCAAAAAATTTGATAGTTCCTTTGTACTTTGTATTAAGTCCTAACATTGAATCAAAAAGGGTTGATTTGCCAGCACCATTAGGCCCAATTATGCCTAGAAAGTCTCCCTGATTAATCACAAAACTCACATCATCAAGCGCTTTAACATCAGGGTATTGAACTGTGAGATTGCTAATTTCAACTACTTTCAACATAATGCCTCTTCTAGATTGTTAAGATTTTTAGTCATTTTAGAAATGTAAGTTCCATCAGATGAAACTTCTAGTGGAGATAAAATCAGAACTTTACCATCTAGTTCGTTTGCAATTACTTCAGATGTTCTAGTATTAACATTCTCTTCACTAAAAATTACTTTAATTTTTAATTCTTTGGCTGTAGAAATTACATTTTCTAATGTTTTTGCTGTGGCTTCTCCATGTGGATCATTTGATGAAATAATTGTATGTTGATTCAGATTATATTCATCTGCAAAATATGAAAATGCATCATGAAAAGCTACAAAATCATGATTACAATTAGATAACTCATTACGAATTTTTGAATCAAGTAATTCTAATTCTTCAATATAGTTTACTGCGTTAGATTGATAATATTGTTGATTTTTAGGATCTGAATTAGAAAAAGCATTTGCAATATTTTGTACTTGTATTTTTGCGTAAACAGGATTTAACCATATATGTGGATCTCCAAAAGTACCGATGTGTTCTTGACCAATATTCTTATCTAAAATTCCATTACTGGTATCAACTATCACTCCTCGATAATTAGTTTCATCTAGATTATCAACCCAATTTTCAAAACCTATTCCATTGATAATTATTAAATCAGATTTTTGCATTCTTTGTACATCTTTAATAGTTGGTCTCCAATCATGAGGTTCAACTCCAACTGGAACAAGTAAAGTAACATCTACTTTTTCTTGTCCAACATTTTGGGAAAATTCATGAAGTGCATAAAATGATGAGATCACTTGTAGTTTTGAATTATCAATTGTTGTAAATTGTTGATTTGAGTTAGTTCCATAAACAGCAATGGAGCTTAATGGAATTATTACTGCTATTGCAATTATTGCAAACTTGATTTGTATATTCACGGAACAGCTCAATGTATATTATTAATAAATCTATAAAATCTTAATAACTTTAGCTGCTAAACTTATAAGATAATTAATAACATTAGGCATATGCCAATAGTTTCAATCTCACTAAATGATGAGATTCTCTCAGAATTAGACAAATTACAATCATCTATGGGATTTTCAGGTAGATCTGAAGCTATCAGAGCAGGAATCAGAGCGTTTGTTTCTGAAGAAAAACAAAAGTCAGATTTAGCTGGAGATATTCATGCTATTCTTTTGGTTGTACACAATGATGCGTTTGATCATGTCGTTTCAGGAATTACTCATAACTTTGAGGATCTAATTACAACGCATCTTCATAGTAAGATTGAGAAAGAAAAATGCATGGATCTCTTTGTTATGAATGGTGATGCAGAAAAAGTATCTGCAATGACAAAAGATTTTCAGATAAACAGGAACATGGATACTGTAAAGCTTGTTGCACTTTAGATACTAAATCTAAATGAATTTCTTCTAGTAACAAAAATTACAGCTGTTATTGAAATTATTAAAATAATTAGTGCAACAGTTCCAAATTCTGGTGCTACAACAATTCCAAACTCAGTTTCTTGTCCAGTATTTCGAATGTTTTCAAATTTTATTATCATAGGACCTGTTTGATCTTCAGCAAATGTAAATTTTTCAAAGTCACCACCAATTTGTGCTATTCCTGATGTGCGATAAATCTCCTTTCCATTTTGAATAATTACAAAGGTATAATCAGAATTTCTTAATGGTTCACTAGTTTGCCCATCTCTAATAGTAAAAACAAAGTTTGTGTTAGTTCCTGGTTCTATCTCTACAGGATCCCATGAAAGATTTACTTTAAAATCCTCACTTTTTGTATATGCAACTAAAGGCAACTCAAGTTTTTCTTCAGTAGATAATGTAAATACAATTTTTTCAGGTAATGGTTCACCTGGTTCTTTTATTTCATTTTTCAAAAATCTCAGATGATCTTGCAACAAAACAAAATGAACTATTCTTTCATCTTCTTCTGTATAATCATCAATTGTTACTGAAGACTTGAATAGATCAATTCCATTTGCATTACCTGAATAACTAGGAGTCAAAAATTCAGTGAAATCTTTTGGAAAATGAACTTCCACATGAACCACAGATACGTGAGACATTTGTTTTTCACTCCAATCAAATGGTATTTCAAATATTATCTGTTTAGCCTCAGAATCATACTCGAAATTAGAAATTTTATCAAAATATGACTTTAAACTAAATTCCACATCTTGGTTTTCTGCATCTTTTTGAATGTAAGAGGTAGTCTCAATTACGCTCAAATCAGCATAATAAATTCCAGAATTTTCTATAATGTTAGTTGGTTCATCTATAGTTCTTACCTCAATTTCAAAAGTATACAATCCACTTGAAGTAAAAAGTGGACCAGTAATTTCAATAGGATTAGATTCTGTTCCATGCCAAGCACCAAGTATAGAATCCTGTTCTCCATGAATCACAAAATTATCAAATCCTTGTTTTGAGGATATCTTAATTGGTAATACGCCATTATCCGTAAAAAAATAATTTCTAAAAATCATTTCATTGTAATGAAACAAACCAATTAGAAATGTGATATTTTTTACATTTTCTTTTGTTTCCTTTTCAGTTGCAGTAATTGTGATTTGCTCTTGTTCATTTTCAAGATACATCGGCATCTCAACTGTAATTGAGATTTCTTTTCCTTGTACATCTATTGAAGAAATGGTATCAATTCCTAACCCATGTCCATAAACACTACTTGCTGGAAACAACAAACACAAAACCATTGCAAATATTCCAAATTTTGTTAATAACAACATTATTTTCATTTCATCAGGATTATTTTACTGTAAGTAATTCCTCAACTTTTTGAATCAAATCATTCATTGTTGTAACCTCCAAGATAGGTTGAAGATCATTTGGATCATTTGCACCAAGAGCAGACAATGAATAAATGTAATCTATTGTAGGTGTGTCAGTAGTAAGATAGTATTGCTCTAAAACATGTTCTAATGTATGTGGTTCAACAACTTGAGGTAATGCTTGTGTAACAACTTTTTTTTTCCATAATTCAACTAGTTTTTCCCACTGGTCAAGTGAAATATTCTCATCAATTTCTGGAATCATTTCAACTTCAGCTTGAATGTACATTTTCTCTTCAGTTCCAACTTTCTCATGCATTTCAGACATTTCTTGATGTCCCTCTACTGAAAGTGGATCATAGTTTGTAGGTTGAGGAATTGATGGTGAAATAATTTTTTTAATTTTAAATGAGTTTCTTCCGATAGTCTCAATGTGTAATTGTAATCCATCAAGTTGAATGTCTTCACACTTTGTTATTTTGGCAATAGTTCCAACCAATTTAGGAAAATTCCAACCATTTACAGAATTTTTTTCATCAATCAAACATACACCAAACTGACCATCACCTAGCATACAATCATCAACTAATTGCTTGTAACGAGGCTCAAAGATTCGAAGTGGAAGTTCCTGTCTTGGAAATAAAACTAAATCTAAAGGAAATACTGGAATTACTTTTGTTTGAGTCAACTAATCATTATTGAAATGTCTCTAGATATATGGAATACGAATTCTCAAATAAATTAAAAACCGTTCTCATTAAGTATCAAACCTAATAGAGCTGCACGTGTATGCTTTCCATATTCAGCTTGCTCAAAATATTTGGCATTTTTTGTTTTATCAACATCAGTTGAGATTTCATCTAATCGTGGAAGTGGATGTAAAATTATAGAGTCATCTTTCATTTGTTTTAATAAATCCAATCCCACTACATAGCTTCCTTTAACTTTGAGATATTCTTCTTCATCAGGGAATCTCTCCTTTTGGATTCTTGTTACATAAAGAACATCAAGTTCATCAATATGTTCTTCAATATCAGTAGATTCTGTATAAGATAATCTCTTTTTGATTTCATAAACTGAATCAGATCGTATTCTAAGAGATTCTGGGGAAATTAAACGAACATCAACATCATAGTTTCCAAGTCCATACAACAAAGAATAAACAGTTCGTCCATACTTTAGATCACCAACAATTCCAATTTTGAGACCATCAATCTTTTTCTTTTCTTTTTTAATTGTAAACAAATCTTGAATTGCTTGAGTTGGATGCTCTTCTGTACCACTACCCGCATTGATTACAGGTTTGTCTGAAACTTCAGATGCAAATCTACTTGAACCATCCAAGGTGTGTCTCAATACTAGAATGTCAGAGTAAATTGACATTATTCGTACAGTATCAGCAAGACTTTCACCTTTTTGGGTAGAAGAAGAAGAAATATCAGAGATTCCTAACGAACTACCACCAACTGATGCCATAGCAGAATCAAAACTAAGACGAGTTCTAGTACTTGGCTCATAAAATAGATAAGCTAAAGTTTTTCCTTTACAAATCTCCCTTCGCTCTATTGGGTTTAGTTGCATCATCTTGTCTGTTGAGACAAAGATTTTCTCTAGTTTTTCTTTATCAAATTCCTTAATTGAGATGATATCTTTTTGATAAAACTCGTTCATTCTTTCAATAATATATACAGGAGACTATACAAAGTATTCTGATGGAACAGTCTGAACTTTTAGTTCGACGAATCAAGGAAGGGACTGTAATTGATCATATTGATGAAGGCAAGGGTCTTCAGGTCCTCAACACATTAAGAATTGATGGTAAAGATGGTAGTCTAATTACTATAGCTTTGAATGTTCCAAGTGGAAAATTCAAGAAAAAAGATATCATTAAAGTAGAAAATAAATTCCTAAAAGATGATGATACAAACAAACTTGCAGTCATTGTGCCAAAGGCAACAATTAACATCATCAAAAACTACAAGCTAGTTGAAAAGAGAAGGGTTGCTCTTCCAAATGAGATTGATAGAATCTTTCGTTGCTCAAATCCAGAATGTATCACAAACAGTACAGAACACATTGAATCAGTAATGGATGTTATTGACAAAGATGGACAAGTACTCAAGTGTAGATATTGCGCAAGAGTACTAGACGTAAACCAGTTAAAATATAATTAAATTTTAAAAATTTGAAAAAGATATTGTTGTGGTTTATTGTCCTAAGATGATAAACATCATAACTATACCATAGATAGCAATTGATTCTACCATACCTACAAAGATGAATACTTTGGATTGTAATGCAGGATTCTCACTAATTACTGCAAGACCTGCTGCACCTACTTGACCTAAACCAACACCGGCACCGCCTGCTGCAACACCAAATGCTATACCAGCGCCAATTAGTTTGGAGCCATCACTCATGCCACCAGTGGATTCTTCTTGAGCATATGCTGCATCTGTAAGACCTGCAGCCACTAATGCAATGGCTGCTACTGATAACAATAAAACAATAGGTTTCATCTGTCTGAATTTCTCATAATTCCATATTTAAATCATGATGATGTAATGGCATTAAATTTGATCTAGTGTTTTCTTTTTGAATGAAGTTATATCATCTTTAATTGATTTTACAAAATTTTCATGATCATTATCTAATGTCTTTTTGGAAGTTTCGAGTAGTTTTTTGATTTCTTCTTTTGTCATGATTTCCTATTTTGTATCTTTGCTTTAACTTTTTTTAACTTTGCGAATTCTTCTCTTTCTTTTTCTTCAAGAGCTTGAGCGATGAATCGAATATTATGTTGATATTGTGGAATAATTACATTTTCAAGAGCATTTAACAATTTTTGTGTCTTTTCTAATGCTTTTGCAAGACTAAAGATAGAATTTTCATATTCTGCTGCTTTACAGATTTTTGGAAGTAGTTCTTTGATTTGTTTTGCTGCTCTATCAATTGAAGAATTTGTATCAGCAAATCCATAAGGCATTGATTTTGTATCTTTTTCAGTTACTGTAAGTGCTGGAATCTTTACATCAACTACTCTTCTTACATGAACATCTACTTGCATTACAGGTGGTGTGGATTCTGCAACAGAGTCAACAGTGTCAGTTCCTAACGCCAAATATGCCTCATTTACTGACTTATAGATATCTTGTAAAGGATCCCAAATTCCACCTCTTGCTTTTGATGCTTCTACAATCATTTCTTCAATGTTTTTTAAGAGAACTTTACGTTTATCATCTAAAATTTTTCGAACCATAGTAGCAACTTGGCTAGATTTTTTAAATTTTAAAAGTTCAATTTTTGTTGCAGAGACATTTTGTCCAAATGACATTTTATTATTTTCCCTTATAATATTGGTCTACGAATTTGTCTTTGATTTTAGTAATCTCATTCTTTGGTAGTTGAGAAACAATCTTCCATAAGATACCAAGTGTTTCTTCAATGGTTCTGTTCTCATCAGTTGCTTGTGAAAGGAATTCTTTTTCAAAAACATCACCAACATCCATGTATTTCAGATCAATTTCAGTCAGTCCTGCTTTACCTACAATACCTGCTAGTGCTCTAACTTCTTGTGCTCTAGAATATGCATCATAAACTTGATTAGCAACTTCACTATGATCTTCTCTGGTACTTCCTTCACCAATTCCGTCTTTCATCAGTCTACTAAGACTCATCAAAATATTGATTGGAGGGTAAATTCCTTGTCTGAACAAATCTCTGCCAACTACTACTTGTCCCTCGGTAATGTAACCAGTAAGGTCAGGGATTGGGTGAGTAATATCATCAGATGGCATTGATAAAATTGGAACTTGGGTAACACTTCCTTTCCTTCCCTGTAGTTTACCTGCTCTTTCATAGATTGTTGAGAGGTCAGTGTAAAGATAACCAGGATAACCTTTTCTTCCAGGAACTTCTTCTCTTGCTGCACTAATCTCTCTTAATGCTTCTGCGTAGTTTGTCATGTCAGTCATTACAACTAGAACGTGTATTCCTAAATCAAATGCCAAATATTCAGCGACAGTTAAAGCCACACGTGGAGTGATAATTCGTTCAATTGCAGGATCATCTGCTGTATTTAGAAATAGAACACTTCTCTTTAGTGCACCAGAATCTTCAAGACTTCGTCTGAAATATTCTGCTTCACTGTATTGCACACCAATTGCTGCAAAGACTACAGCAAAGTCATCTTGTGTTCCAACAACACTTGCTTGTCTTGCAATTTGTGCTGCTAAAAGGTTGTGAGACATTCCAGAGCCTGAAAAGATTGGAAGTTTTTGTCCTCTAACTAGAGTCATCAATCCATCAATTACAGATACACCGGTTTGAATGAAGTCTTTTGGATATTCACGTTGTTCTGGATTCATTGGTTCGCCATTAATATCAACAAATTTATCAGCAATTGGATCTGGTAGTCCATCTTTTGGTCTACCTAGTCCATCAAAAACTCTACCAAGTACCTCTTTTGATACTGGCATTTCCATAACTTTACCTACAAATTTAGCATTTGTTCCAGAGATAGATAGTCCAGTTGTTCCCTCAAAAACTTGAACGATTGCTTTACCGTTTCCTACTTCGAGAACTTTACCTAATCTTCTTTCTCCTTCATTAGTTTCAATTTCAACAAGTTCATCAAATGCTGCATTTTCAACATCATCTACAACTACCAATGGACCTTTGATTTCAGCAATTTTGCTGTATTGAACTCCGCCTTCTGTTGTCAATTTGATACTTTAACTCCTGTAATAGATTTGAATTGTTCTTGCATTTCTTTTTCTAATTGATCAAGTTTTGGCATTTCATCATCTTTGATATCCATTCTTGCTTTAAGAAGTGAAGGAATGATAGACATTGTTCGAATATCAACTAATGATGTACCTGCTTTGATTGCTTGCTGACCTTGATTGTAAAAGTCAACTAATAGTTTCATTAGTTTAAACTGTTTTTCTGGACTACAAAAAGTATCTACATCATCAAATGAGTTTTGCTGTAAAAGACCAATCTTAACCATTCTTGCAACTTCAAGAATTAGTTTTTCTTCATCAGGTAATGCTTCTGGACCTAAGAGTCTGACAATTTCTTTTAGTGTGTCTTCTCTTTGTAAAATTCCATATACTTCACTTCTTGTCTCAAACCAATCTTTATCGATATTTTCACTCCACCATTTAGCAATGTCAGCAAGATAACCAGAGTAACTATTCATCCAGTTGATTGATGGATAGTGTCTAGAGTATGCAAGTTTTGCATCCAAAGCCCAAAAAGTTTTGATAAATCTCATTGTGTGGGTTGTAACTGGTTCTGTAAAGTCACCACCTGATGGAGATACGGCACCAATCAAAGTAACTGAACCATCACGATCTGGACTTCCAATTGCTCTAACACGACCTGCTCTTTCATAAAATTCTGCTAATCTTGATGCAAGATATGATGGATACCCTTCTTCTGCGGGCATCTCTTCTAATCTACCACTCATTTCTCTGAGTGATTCGGCCCATCTACTTGTAGAGTCTGCTACAAGTACAACGTCTTTACCCATATCTCTGTAATATTCTGCAATTGTTACACCAGTGTAGATACTTGCTTCTCTTGCTGCTACTGGCATGTTACTAGTATTTGCAACAAGAACAGTTCTATCCATGAGTGGTTTTCCACTACGTGGATCTTTGAGGTGTGGGAATTCAACTAGAACTTCAGTCATCTCGTTTCCTCGCTCACCGCAACCAATGTAAACAACAACTTGAGAATCAGCCCATTTTGCAATTTGGTGTAATGTAACAGTCTTTCCTGTTCCAAATGCTCCAGGAATTGAACCAGTTCCACCTTTTGCAATTGGGAAAAATGTGTCTATTACACGTTGTCCAGTTAATAATGGAACAGTAGGATCATAACGACTTTTGTATGGTCTTGGTTTTCTTACAGGCCATTTATGATACATCTTAAGTGAAATAGTTTCTCCATCTTTCTCAGATGTAGCTATTTCAGTTTCTAAATCATAATCTCCTTCTGAAACGATATTTGTAATTTTTCCACCTTTGTGATCTGGTGGAATCATAATAGAGTGTTCAATAAGATCAGTTTCTTGTACAGTTCCAAGTACATTTCCTCCAGTAACTTCATCACCAACACTAACAGTTGGTACAAAATGCCATTTTTTTGTCATATCAACTGGAGTAGTTACAATACCTCTTCCAATGAATGAACCAGATTGTTTTGATAGTTCTTTTAGAGGTCTTTGAATTCCATCATAAAGTTGTCCAATAATACCTGGACCTAACAAAACACTAAGTGGATTTCCAGTACCAACAACAGGCTCACCGGGTTTTAATCCACTGGTTGATTCATAGACTTGAATAAATGCAACATCACCAGTTAATCTAATTACTTCACCAATTAATTTTGCATTACCAACAGATACAGTTTCATACATTTTTGCGTCAGACATACCATCTGCTCTAACGGCAGGACCACTTACCCAAACAATTTTACCTTGAGCTGCCATTCTAATTTCCCACTCCGAATTTGGATGCAATTTCTTTCCTTATTAAAGGCTTCAAGCGTTCAATTCTTGTATCTATAGTATTATCAAATGTCATTGTACCATCTTTTGATTTTATTATAACTCCACCAAGACAATCAATTGTATCAGATGATAATTCAGCTCCTGAGAATTTAGATAATGCAGATTGTACTACATCTTTGTCTTTAGCATTTGTAAAAACTGTAACTTCAGTTACACCTAAAATTTTAGTTGATTCATCTAACAAAGTATTAATAAGATTTGAGTAATCTCCACTTCGATCAGCATTTGCTATTTGATCTAACGCTTTTGAAAAGACCTTGTCAACTCCTTCTTCTAATAACAAAAGTTGTTTGTTTCTAACTTCTAGTTCGGAACTACCAATAATTTGTTTTTCAATTTTGTTTGCTTCTTTGTTTCCATCTGAAATAATTTTATCAAATCCCTGTTCGAGTTTTGGAAGTGAGTTATCTAATGTTTGTTTAGAATCTAAACTTGAATTTTCAAGATCTAGTAGAATTTCTTTTTCGGTTTTCTTGAGAATTTTGTCAATAGATTTTTCTAATGTAGAATTAGGTGCCAATATGGGGTGGTCATTGGATAATAGATTTTAATGTTTGGGAGGAATTAAAATAATTCAAAAAAAATCATGTTTTCAATTTGAACTTAGAAAGATATTATAGTGTAATAATTGTCGTGGGAAGTGTGACTGTTACAGAGCTTCTGATGGGCAGTGTTATACTTCCAAGAAATGAATCTCCAAAAGCAATATCACGTCTAGCCGAATTTGAATGGTTTCATAAAATGGAGATGGAAAATGAAACAGTTACTCCTGAAATAGATGATCTTCTTTTACGGGCACAAAAAACACACCAATTTGTTGAAGATGTGATCAAGGGATTGAATATTCCTCTACGAGTTGGCATTATGGAGATTCTTTTCAAAGGGACTGTAATTAAAAAGAAAAATTATGAAATTGATGAGATCGAAAATTTGATTGCAGAACTAGAAAAAGTTCCAGATAGTATCACTAAAGCAGCAAAAGTATTAGAAGAGAAGTCGAAGATTAGTCACTCCCTTGAAGAATTCAAATCATTAAAAGAAACATTACAAGTTGTCAATAAACTAAAAGTTGACCTAAGTGGTTTTGGAGAGATGAATTATTTTTATACAAATCTATTTGTCATTAATACTTCAGATTTTGGAGAGATTGAACGATCATTAGAAGGCATACCAATTTTCAAATATGATTTAGAGTCTAAAGAAAAATCAGCTATAATAATAATTTCTGATATTGATGACTCCGATAAAATTCTCAAAGTTATGCGAGCACTTAATTCTAATCCGTTTAGTATCCCTAAAGATATTCCTCAAATTCCAAGTGAAGCGTATTCTTTAGCAGAAGTAAAGATAAAGGAATTAACAGCACAACAAAAATCAATTTCAAAAGAATTAGCTTCCATCACAAAAAAAATTCGACGTGAAATTCTAATAATGCATGAAAATTCGTTTGTGGCAAAAGAAGTTCTTGAAATATTACGTAAACCAGGAGGTACAAAGAATTTTGCAGTTATTCAAGGATATATCCCAAAGAAGATGGAGAAAAAATTCAAAGAAGTAACAAGTCAATGGACTTCAATTACTGAAGAAATAAAAGATGAAGAGGCACTTTCAGAACTTCCTGTTTATTTGGATAACCCAAAATGGGTTAGAACATATGAAGTAATTACTAGTAGTCAAGGAATCCCAAAGCGAGGAGAATTTGATCCTACATGGATGATTGCACTCATGTGGCCTATATTTTATGGATTAATGTTTGCAGATTTAGGCCATGGATTATTGTTAATGGGCTTGGGTTTATTATTCAAATTCAAAGGACAAGGCACTCTATCAAGATGGGGAATGTTACTTGCAATGTCTGGTGGAGCAGGTGCACTAGCGGGAATTTTTCAGGGTGAAATATTTGGTTTTCACTTAGAACACTTTGCAGGATTTGAAGCGTTGTTACATGAAGGTGGGCCACTTCATTCAATTGAATGGTTGATTGGTTCTATCAGTGTAGCAGAATTAACATTTGATCAAGTAATCATGATTCTTAAAGTATCATTATTCTTAGGAGTTATTCATTTAGGTTGGGCTTTCCTTTTACGAATTCGTAACTTTGCAAAAAAGAAAGACAAAAGTGCATTGATCTTCGAAGCAATTCCTAATTTGTTCATGTGGTTAGGAGTTTTTGGAGTAATGATGGGAGCAATAGGTTCTGGATATGATGTCATGAACATGTATTCGAAAATTCACACAGAAGCTGTTCCTTGGGTATCAGTACTTGTTGGAGAATGGGCAGTTGTATGGATAGTTGTTCGAGTTTCAATTATTATTATTCTTGCATGTGTTGTATTGATGATAATTGGCGGAATAAAACATAACAAAAAACATCCAGAGGATGGTGGTGATATGGTAAGTGTAATCATGGAAGTCTTACTTGGAAAGACCATTGAATGCCTGGCGCACTCGATTAGTTATGCGCGAATAGGAATTATGCTTCTAGTACATGCAGCTCTTTTGCTTACAGTTAATCAGGCCTATGAATCATTAGGAGGACTTAGCAATCCAATGTCTCTTGTACTAATTATTGGTGGACAAATAGGAATCATGATGATTGAAGGTTTGATTGTTTACATCCAGTCTCTAAGGCTTCATCTCTATGAGTTCTTTACAAAATGGTATGATGGTGGTTCCCAACCATTCCAACAATTAGTTCCAGAAAGGGTTTACAATACATATTCTTGGAAGAGTAAGAAAAAATAGAAGTGGGAGATAGAAAGAACATGTCAAAAGAATTCATAATAACTATAATTCCTGCAGGAATTATGCTTGGATTCGCTATTTTTGGAATAACATTAGTTAGTCCATAGTTTGTTGTAATGCTTAGTGTTTGTTTTTTGTGATTATTTTTCTACAGGTAGATCTAGTTTATTTCCCCATTCTCCCCAAGAACCTAGATACACACGAACATTGGTAAAACCAAGTTTCTTTAATGCAAGAAACGAGTTAGCAGCACGATAGGCTCCTTGGCAATAAGTCACTATTTTAGAGTCTTTTGGGATTTGGTAAAGTTTGGATAGTTCTTCATCTGATTTGAAAGTCCCATCATCATTGATGTTCATACTCCAATCAATATTGACAGATTTTGGAATATGTCCTACTTGTGCTGCCCGTACAACAGTTCCATTAAACTCCCCATCAGATCTAGCATCAATGATCTTTAGCGTATCAATATTGTCTAAAATGTATTCATATCTGGAAATGATTTCAGGATTAATTTTTCCAGAAAATTTTGATGGTTGAAATGGATTGGGTTTTGTTTCAATTGATAGATTTTCTTTTTTCCATTTTTTCATGCCGCCATCTAATAGGGATACATTAGGATGTGAGAAATATTCTAGCATCCAAACACCTCTTGCAGCAAGCATGCCAGAAACATTATCATAAAAAATAATTTTCTTTTCTGAGCTTACCCCAACAAATGAAAAAATCATCTCTGCTTGTTTGTTAAAATTTTGTATTCCTTCTTTTGTTGTATCTATCCAATGAAATGCAAATAGATCTAAATTGACAGCACCTGGAATATGACCTTCAGAATATTCCTTGAAAGAACGAGTATCAATAATTAAAATATTTGAATTATTAATAATTGAATCAAGTTTAGTTGTAGAAATTAACATGACTTTGGTGAATTGATCAAGAACTCATCCTAAAACAGATCATTTTGTAAACATTTGATGATAATACAGATCTAACAATGACATCTTCAAATCTTTTACATGATTCATAAAGAAATGTCAGATCTTCAATGGAGTACTATTG